>SHZA01000004.1 GCA_009692515.1 Bdellovibrionales bacterium | reverse complement strand
CTAGAAAACTTCGTCCTACTAAAAAGAAACTTAGCAGAGAAATAACGATGGCCCCTAGGCCGTGATAGATAAAATAGCGCCTTCCCAATTCAACCTGGCGAATGACACCAAAGCTAATAAAAGTCCCACACGCTAAGTAGTAAAAAAAAACGAATATAATCTGTTTAATTCCCACAGACCCTCATTTCTAAATAAGTGCTAGCTACAGATACAGGCTCTCATCGTGCTAGGAATTCAACTGAGAAACTTGGATTCAAATAATGGTACCTCTAGTTAATTTAGAAGTCATCTCTCCGGCATCGATGACAAAGTCAAATTGACACTCTCGATGAATTTCCAATAAAATAGGTTTTCATGAATGCAATGGTAAATCTTAACGGGCATCTGTGTGCCCCAGATGATGCAAAAGTTTCGGTCTTTGATCGTGGTTTTTTATTTGGAGATGGCGTTTATGAAACTGGAAAATCGGTGGATCGTTGTTGTCTATTTTTAGAAGAACATTTATTGCGCTTAAAAAGATCTGCAGGAAAATTGAAGATTCCAGTCCCATTCACCGATGAGGAGCTGACCGAGGAGATCCATCGCACCGCTAGAGCCTTGGGTCGGGATCAAGCTTCGTTTCGGGTGATTCTTTCTAGAGGCGTCGGACCTGTTTTAGGACTTGAATCCTTTGAAGACCTAACCCCTACCTGGGTAATTATTTTTCAACCCCTGTCGCCTAAATTAGACGGCTTAAGAGAAAATGGAATTAAAATTTTAACTTCAACTATTATAAGAAACTCTATTTCAGCTCAAGACCCCAATATTAAAACGAGTAACTACCTAAATAGTTTATTGGCATTGCAAGATGTGAAATCTCGTGGCGGAGAGGACGCGATATTATGTGATAGCACAGGCCATGTAGCAGAAGGCACCACCTTTAGTCTGTTTGGAGTTACCCCATCCCAAACTTTAATCACCTCTTCTTTAGAGGTGGGTATTTTAGACAGCATTACTAGGCGTCATGTTTTAGAACTTGGAAAAAAGTTTATGAAAATAGAGGAGGGGTTTATTCCTCTATCTCGATTTCAAGAATGCACCGAGGTATTCATAGCCAGTAGTATTAGAGAAATTGTTCCGGTGAGAGAATGGGATGGAAAAAAATATTTGCTGCCAGGTAAGATCACAGAAAATATTAAAAAAGGGTTTAAAGATACGATACAGACCTATGTCTCTACCCATCCTAAGTATTGAAAATGCTAAGTTAACTTTGTTACTGCCTAGCTTCTTCGTTTGCAATCTGCTAGTTTTGCCACCAAATTGAAAGTGGGAAGTGAGTGCGCCTTCAGATAGTTGTTATCTGTTTATTCTTAAGTTCCTTTGCGCTATCGGCCATTGAGGTTGAACAGGTTGAGGCTTGGTCAACTACCCATCCCTCAGCCCAGATCGAAGAGTTTTTGGAATGGGTAAAGATTAAGGACCCTTCACAGCTTTCCTGGTTTACCTTAATGAGAAAAACAGAAAGTTCTCAAGAAGCCACTCCCACCGATCCTCGGGCCATTGTTTTTGGTCCCACCGCTAAATTTATTTTTACCTTTAATGGGGCCCCTACGTCGAAGGGTTATCAGGAAATTGAAATGATTTTTTTTCGTGAAATTCCACAGGCCAGATGGGAAATGAGAAAACTTTCTTTTTCTCCTCAAGATAAAAAAAATAGTTTTTCCGGTCCCAATCCTAGTCAATGTCTTTCGTGTCATCAAAATCCTGTGCGACCTATCTGGAGTCAATATGATATTTGGAAAGGGGCTTACGGCGAGAATGATGATGCTATTCCAGATTTCGATAATGATAAATATGTAGGTGGGGGTCTTACAGAAGAGCATCTAATAGTTCGTAAAAAGGAGTGGATCGACTTTAGAGAATTTCTTAAAAAAAAAGATAGCCACTCTCGCTATTCTAAACTTGAATTTCCAGAGGGGTCTCCTGTGTCTCCCTATAGTCCATCTGGAAGAAATTTTAATTATCGTTTGCGACCCAATTTGAAATTGACCGAATCCTTAATGTCTCTTCATGCTAAAACATTGCTCTCAAAACTTAAAGAACACCCTGAATTTAACAAAGAAAAAAGGCTGTTGTTAGCGAGTCTACTTCGGTGTGAAGATCAAATTGATGCTAAAAATAGCGCAGAAAAAAATGTATTTACTGAATTAGAGGTTAGATTTTTAAAGTACGATAAGGGCACGGTTCCTTGGAATCATAAGGGATACACAGGTGACATATCCCATCGGCATTATTTACTATATCTACTCGGATTGGAACACTCCGATTTTTCCTTGGAGAGACGGCCCACGAAATGGTCATATTTTGGAGGCGAACTTTATAGCGAAGAGAATTTGATGATGGATCTATATGCCTCTATTAAGAAAGAGGATCCTAAGTTACCTGCCTTTCATTATTATGATCAATACAGTCGGGAGGTGACTCTTCCAGAAGGGGCCACTGAAGATCTTAGAACTCTACCTGAACTATGTCTTGAACTTTTACAATCGAGAATTGGGCAGGGAGGTACGGAGGCCTCGGGCCCTATCCCCCTTAAAAGTTCCTTCGCCACCTGTGTGGGGTGTCATCACAAAAATGGAGAGGCTCCCTATCTACCGTTCGAAGACCCTGAACGTCTTAAAGATGACAAAACTATAATTGAACTAATTAAAAATAGAATAGGCACAGCCGATCCTAATTTAAGAATGCCCCCGCTCAGAACTCTTTCTGAAAAAGAGAGGCAAGGAATTTATGATTGGCTTTTTAGTCTTTTAAATTCTTCTGTGAGTAAGGGAACGACCTCAAACAAATCTGCAACGATGCCATAATCTGTTTTTTGAAAAATAGGGGCTTCGGGATCCTTATTAATGGCCACTATAATTTTAGAGGTTCTCATTCCTGCCAAATGTTGAATGGCTCCAGAAATACCACAGGCGATATATAATTTAGGACTGACCGTTTTTCCCGTCTGTCCCACCTGCATATCGTGAGGTGCATAGCCTGCATCTACGGCTGCTCTACTCGCTCCCACTGCAGCACCCACGGTAGCGGCACAATCGTTAAGAATTTTAAAATTATCGGCACTCTTTAGGGAACGGCCGCCAGAAATAATAATATCGGCCTCCGTTAGCTCAACCTTTTTTATTTGTGAAGCTACGGTACTAAGGATCTTGGCTTTGATAGTTCCGGGATTACCGACTACCTTTTCTACCGCGGCCGATTTACTTGCCATTTGGGTCTGAAGCACATTAGGTCTGACCGAGAAGATGGCGGGTGCCACGGCAAACGCTACCTGCTTTGAACACTTCCCTGCATAAACAGGGCGACGAACGGCTACCTTCTCTCCCGTAAATTGGAAGGAGACACAGTCCACAGCGATTCCCGTCGCAAACTTTGCGGCTAGTCTTGGTAAAAAATCTTTTCCGTGAGAGGTGGCTCCTGTCACAATGACCGAGGGATTTTGTGGAGTAAGATAATGGTGAAGAGCATTGGCATACCCTTCGGTATTATATTGGGTGAAAACTTCATTCTCAAGAACAACCACTTTACTGGCCCCATGGGTGACTAAACTTTCGGTCACCTTACTTAAATCACCAAAGCCAATCACTACGGCGGTAGTGGCAATTCCTTGTCGACAGAGTTCAGATAAAATCTCAAGAGAAACCCGTTTAATATTTCCGTCTTTTTGTTCTGCAATTAAAAATACATTTCCCATAAAATCCTCGTGTTTAGAATCTGTTGTTGAAAAATCTCGATGTTAGATGACCTTGGCCTCTTCTCTTAATAAACGAACCAATTCCTTCACCTGAGTTGTGATATCCCCAGTTAGTTTTTTTCCGGGGGCCCGCTCAGGAGGAAGTTGATAATCGGAATCTATGGTTTTAGAGGTCTCAGATCCTAATCCTAAATCTGCTATTGAGTAGGTTTTGATCTCCTTTTTCTTGGCCTTCATAATTCCAGGTAGGCTGGCGTACCGAGGAGTATTAATTCCTTTAGTAACGGCAATCACTGCGGGCAGGGAGGTTTCAATGATACTTTTAGCTCCGCTATCCCCCTCCTGTTCGATGGTAGCCTTAGTTTTATCCACGGAAACATCACATTTAACAGCGAGAGTCACACTGGGGTATTGAAGTAGTTCAGCTAAATAACCGAAGGTGGCCGCCTGATCGTCGTCAATCGCCTGTTTTCCAGTGAAAATAATCTGCGCACCCTCTTTTTTACAAACCTCAGCAAGCGCCTTAGCCACTAAGTAGGTATCTAGAGTTTCCTCTACTTTTACGTGAATCGCATTGTCTGCGCCCATAGCGACAGCCGTTCGTAAGGCCTCCACAGTGCGAGTCGGACCTACGGTAACCACGGTTACCGTGCCCTCTTTTAATCTCTCTTTAGTTTTCAATCCCTCTTCTATAGCGAATTCATCATAAGGATTGATGATCCATTTTAAATCTGCCGTTTCGATATTTTTTTTATCGCTTGTAATACGGATTTTAGTTTCAGTATCTGGAACCTGTTTGAGAAGAACTAGAATATTCATAAGAATTCCCTTTTTAAGAAATTAATCTTTTAATAAGTGTCTTGCAATAACGACTCGTTGGATTTGGCTAGTCCCCTCGTAGATCTGAACTAACTTCACATCACGCATAATTTTTTCCACAGGATATTCTTTGGTATATCCATAACCGCCATAAATTTGAACGGCATTAGTTGCGGCCTCCATGGCCATATCGGCTGCGTGTCGTTTAGCTAAAGCGGAGAAATAGCCACCTTGCTCCTCTTGGCCATTATCTATCAGCCAAGCAGATTTATAACAGAGAAGCCTGGCCGATTCGATATTAACGGCCATGTCGGCCAACATAAATTGAATCGCCTGAAAATTAGCAATCGGCTGTCCAAATTGCTTTCTTTCTTTCGAATAGTTTTTAGCATAGGTCATAGCGGATCTCGCCGCACCTACAGCTCCAGCCGCAATCGGGGTTCTTGTGCGATCTAAAGTTCTCATCGCAATTTTAAAACCCTCGCCGAATTTTCCAATCATATTCTTTTTAGGAACACGCACATTTTCTAAGGTAACCGCTCGAGTATCGGAGCATCTCTGCCCGAGCTTGTTCTCGTGTTTACCTAAACTAATTCCTGGAGTGTTGGCTGGAATTACAAGGCAAATAATACCTTTGGTTTTGAGATCTTTATTGGTGGTGCAAAAAACGGTAAAAAGTTCAGCATGACCCGCATTGGTGATCCACATCTTAGACCCATTGACTACGAAGTGATCCCCCTCCTCTTTGGCCATTGTGGAAAGGGAGCCGGCATCGGAACCTGAACCGGGTTCTGTCAGACAAAAGGCTGCTAATTTGGGTGAGCTTAAAAAAGGAACTGCAAACTCCTCAATCTGAGCCTCTGTGCCTCCTATTAAAATGGGATAAAGAGCCAAGGTATTAACTGCAATGCTAGTGGTCATTCCTAAACATCCAGCTCCAAGCTCTTCACTAATTACTACGTCTTCGATAATTCCTAAACCCATTCCTCCAAATTTTTCAGGAATGGCAATATTCATCAATCCCATTTCCCATGCCTTATTAATAAGGTCTCTGGGGAACTCTCCGCTTTCATCAAACTTAGCGGCATTAGGAATAATATCTTGTTGGACAAACTTTCGAACCATATCTCGCAAGGCGATCTGATCATCACTTAAAGAAAAATTTAACATCGGTAGGACTCCTCAATTATTGTACTTAAAGAAAGTATTCGCAAAACCGATTCTTTTCAATAGATTTTCACTCCCCAGATAGTACCTCCTTATGGTAAGTATAAGGACTAAAAGAGTTTAAATGAGAGGGTGAAGGGAGGCTTCATAATGCCAATGACTAATGCGCAGGGTCGCACCGGACTATTAATTATTTTAGATGGGTTTGGAATTAATCCCGATTCCCATTTTAATGCGGTCGAAGGGGCTAAGATGCCCGTGTACCGAAGTCTTCTCAAAAAATTTCCTCACAGCCAACTAGAGGCCTCGGAAGAAAATGTGGGTTTACCGAAGGGCTTCATGGGAAACTCCGAGGTGGGACATCTTAACTTAGGGGCGGGTCGAATCGTTTATCAAGATTTTTCCTTAATTAGTAAAGCGATTCAGGATAAAACATTTTTTGAAAATCCTGCCTTTTCAGAGCTGGCTAATAAAATGGCAACAGGGGCCCGTCCGGCGAGTCTTCACTTAATAGGACTGGTCTCTGATGGGGGGGTTCACAGTCATATCAGCCATTTATTTGCACTCTTAAAATGGGCAAAAAATAAAGGGCTGACCGATGTTAAAATTCATGTGTTTACCGATGGTAGAGATACGCCGCCTACTAGTGCTAAAAAGTTTCTATCGGATCTGGAGAATTTTTGTAAAGATTTAGGAGTTGGAAAAATAGCAACTCTTTCAGGTAGATTTTATGGAATGGATCGGGATTCGCGTTGGGACCGAACTGAAAAGGGCTATCAGGCTATTGTGGAGGGGAGATCAACCTCCGTTTTTTCCTCAGCCGGTCGCTTTGTCCTGGATCAATATGCTGAAAATAATACCGATGAATTTATTATTCCTGGTGTGGCCAAGGGGTATCAAGGGATTCAAGACGGTGATGGGGTTATCTTTTTTAATTTTAGAGCCGATAGGGCTCGGCAATTAACTAGAGCGATCACTCAGACTGAATTTAACTTTTTTAGAAGACAAAAATTTCCTACCCTAGCGGGAATGGTTTGCATGACGCCCTACGAAGCGAGTCTTAAGCTAAGTAGTGCCTTTGAAAAGGCAAAGGTGCCAGTCACTTTGGGTGAGGTGGTAAGTCAACAAAAGTGGAGACAATTGAGAATTGCAGAAACCGAAAAGTATGCACATGTCACCTATTTTTTTAATGGAGGAGAGGAGCTTTCTTTTGAAGGGGAGAAAAGAATTTTGATTCCCTCTCCGAGAGAGGTCAGAACCTACGATTTAAAACCTGAAATGAGTGCCGTAGCTTTAACTGAGCAATTATTGAGCGCTCTTGAAAGTGAGAATTATCATTTTGTCGTCGTTAATTTTGCTAATCCCGACATGGTGGGGCATACCGGAAACTATCCTGCAGCTGTGAAGGCTCTTGAAGTATTAGATGGGTGTTTAGGGAAAATTGTAAATTGGGTGGAGAGCCATTCTGCCTTTGCGATGTTAACCGCCGACCATGGTAATTGTGAAATGATGCAGGATAAGGATGGAATGCCCTTCACCGCACACACGTTATTACCGGTTCCCTTTATTTTGATTGACCCTATGCATCCTCATGCGAAACTTCGAACGACTGGAAAATTATGCGATGTGGCTCCCACATTTCTTTCTTTATGGTCGATTTCCCAGCCTGAGTTAATGACCGGTTGCACGATGATAGATTCATTCCAATAGATTCTGTGCGATCCCTTGGGTATAATTAAAGAAGTCCTATCTCACTTTATTTAAAAATACATAATTCAGTTTTTTGACAAAGGGTAATCCACACTTATGTCTCAAGCAGGTAGAAAACTTGGTGAGCTTCTTTTGAAGCAGGGCCTTATCCAAAAGCCCGATTTGGAATTAGCGTTGGAGCATCAGGATAAATTTAAGACTCGAATAGGAAATTCTCTTGTTTCCCTAGGGCATATTAATGAAAAGGTATTGGCTACTTTTTTAAGTAAGCAATTTGGAATTCCTGCGATTTCACTTGAGGGAGTTAGGGTCGATGTGGAAGTGGTAAAATTGGTGCCGCGCTCCCTATGTGAAAAGCATCACATCATTCCACTTTCGATAGTAGATAATAAAATTAATATTGCTCTATCGGACCCTTCAAACATGACTGTGTCCGATGACATTCGGTTTATTTGCAATCTAGAACCACAAATTTATTTGGCCACCGAAGGAGCTATTACTAAACTGATTCAAAAGGCATACGATGCTATTTCCAATTCTCTACAGGACGAATTATCAAAGCTGAATTTCGTAGGTGATGGTGAGAATATTGATCTCCTTAGAGCTGATAAGGGTAAAATAACGGGCTCGATATTGGTAGACTCTGACTCCGTTGGAGAAAAACCGATTATTAGTTTCATCAACAAACTTTTTGTAGAGGCGATAAGAAAAAAGGCTAGTGATATTCACATTGAGCCTTTTGAAACCTATTCGAGAGTCAGACTCCGTATTGATGGCGCTCTTTATGAAGTGATGAGACTTCCTCCTCAATTTAAAGCCTCGACTCCGTCTAGAATAAAGGTCATGGCAGAATTGGATATTTCAGAAAAAAGACTCCCTCAAGACGGAAGAATTCAAATAAAAACAAAAAATAGTAAGGTTGATGTTCGAGTTTCTGTCTTGCCTACCATGTATGGCGAGAAGGTAGTAATGAGGTTACTGGACCAAGGAAATAAAACTCCCGATCTTGCAAAGAATGGTTTTGAAGAAAGTCAGTTAGCTACCTTCAGAAAAGCAGCGAATCAGCCCTATGGAATGGTTTTAGTAACCGGCCCTACCGGAAGTGGAAAATCAACGACACTTTATGGAATACTTTCGGAATTAAATACTCCCGATGTCAATATTTCAACGGTTGAAGATCCTGTGGAATATAATATGGGGGGCATAAATCAGGTGCAGATGAAGGAGGCGATTGGAATGAATTTCGCCTCCGCTTTGAGATCTCTTTTACGCCAAGATCCCGACATTATCATGGTAGGAGAGATCCGAGATCAAGAAACTGCAGAGATTGCGATCAAGGCATCCCTCACAGGGCATATGGTTTTTTCTACACTCCATACTAATGATGCTCCGGGAACTATCAGTCGATTACTTCATATGGGCCTGGAGCCTTTTTTAATTACCGCAGCAATTACTTTAATTGAAGCTCAACGACTGATTCGATTTAACTGTTCTCATTGCGCAGAACCGGACACTAATATTACTGAAGCAGATTTAATAAGGGCTGAGATATCCACCGAGTGGATTGGAAAATTTACTCCCATGAGGGGAAAGGGGTGTGAGGAATGTGGCAACACCGGATACCGCGGAAGAAAAGGGATCTACGAAGTAATGGTAATGACCGAAACCTTACGTAATTTAGTGATTAAAGGGGCCAATACCGACATGATCAAACAGGCTGCAATGGCTGAAGGGCTGATTACCCTAAGGCAAAGCGGACTATTTAAATTGTTTCGAGGGGAAACTACCTTGGAAGAGGTATTAAATAACTCTCGTTCTGATGGAGATATTGAAAAAAAATGACAACACTACTTCAGCTACTTAAGGCGATGATGGAAAATAATGCCTCCGACATGCATCTGTCTGCGGGTTCCGCTCCTAGTTTTAGAGTTTATGGCATTATTAGCCGAGCCAAGATGGACTCTCTGACTGCTATTAATACGAAGGAACTTTGTTATTCCATTTTGACCGATAGTCAAAAAATGGAATTGGAAGAAAAAAAACAGATCGATCTTTCCTTTGGAATTCGAAATTTAGCTAGATTCCGCGCTAATATTTTTTATCAACGAGGGACTATTTCCGGAGCCTTTCGACACATTCCTTTTGATGTTCCAAAACTAGACACCCTGGGACTTCCTCCTATTCTTAGGAGTCTTATTAAAAAACCAAAGGGCTTAGTTCTTATCACCGGATCGACCGGTTCTGGAAAAACTACGACTTTGGCAGCCCTGATAGATGCCATCAATACCACCGAAAGATTACATATTATTACCATTGAGGATCCTATTGAATTTATTCACTCGCATCAAAAGAGCCTAGTAAATCAAAGAGAGATCGGCCCCGATGCGTTGACCTATGCAGATGGTGTTAAGGCGGCCCTTAGAGAAGATCCAGATATCGTGTTGATTGGAGAAATGAGAGATAGAGAGACTATAGAAACGGCCTTAACCTTAGCTGAAACGGGCCATTTAGTTTTTAGTACCTTACATACGAATGGAGCTTTTCAAACTATCACTCGAATAGTTCAAGTGTTTCCAGCCGAATATCAAGATCAAATTAGACTGCAACTATCTTTGGTTTTAGAGGGGGTGATATCTCAAGCTCTTTTGAAAACGAGAGATCAAAAAAGAGCTCTTGCAATTGAACTATTGCTTCCTAATATGTCGATTAAAAATTTAATTCGTGAAAATAAAATTTTTCAAATTCCATCTGCCATGAGAGTAGGACAAGATCAAAGTGGAATGATAACGATGAATCAAAGTTTAGCAAATCTCATAGAACGAAGAGTCATCACTCTAGAGTCTGCTATGGAATATTCACACGATATTGAAGAGCTTACAAGAATGGTAATTCTCTCAGAAAGAAAATCGGCCTAACTAGTTATGAAATTTAAATATACAGGTACCACTCGGTCACAGGAAACGGTTTCGGGTGCTTTGGAAGCACTTGATGAAACTGAAGCGAGAATTAGACTGCGTGGTATGCAGATTCGACCGAAAACTATTAAACTAGAGAACAAAACTACCTTTGGAAAGATGGAGTTTGATCTTTCCTTTGGAAGCCCGGTAACCCCTAAAGGTCTTATTATCTTTACTAGGCAGTTATCTTCACTGATCGATTCTGGAGTTTCACTTGTTCAGAGTCTGGACCTGCTAGAGGAGCAAGAGACTAATAAAAGATTCAAAAAAATAATCGGTCTCATTAAAGTGAATATTGAAGGTGGTGGCAGCTTTGCCTCTGGCTTAGAAAAACATCCCAAAGCCTTTAGTGAATTTTTTATTCGAATCGTAGAGGCAGGTGAATTGTCAGGTACCTTAGATAAATCGCTGCAAAGCGTGGGAATTCAACTTGAGAAACTAGCCGCATTGAAATCTAAGGTGATCAAGGCCCTAACCTATCCTGCGCTGACTTTAGTAGCCTCAATGGCGGCTGTGGTATTTCTTCTTCTAACGGTAATTCCAGAAATAGCGAAACTGTATGGGTCACAGGCCCTTCCTGAAATTACAGTTTTTGTCATGGGAATTTCTACCTGGGTTCAAGGCCATTTTTTAGTATTAATTGGAGCCTTGGTTGGAGGCCCCATCGTGATAGGTTTCATCTATCGAATCTCAAAATTTAGAGATCTATGGGACCCTATTGTCTTAAAGATCCCTCTGTTTGGAACTCTAGCGGTTCGGTCCTCAGTCGCTAAATTTTCAAGAACACTATCCACTTTAGTTGCTAGTGGAGTCGACTTAATTAAGGCCTTTGAGATTTGTAGTAAAGTGATCACAAACCGTGCGTTACAAAAAAGTATCAGGCAATCGGCGGAAGGGGTGCTGGAGGGAAAAACTATTGCAGAGGGGCTTACTAAGGCTAAGGTTTTTCCTCTCATGGTGATTCATATGATTAAGATAGGCGAACTCACGGGCCGCTTGGATGAACTATTAAATAAGGTGGCAGACATTTATGACGGTGAGGTGGATAATGCCGTTGACGCTATTACCAGTCTTTTGCAACCCGTGCTCATTATTGGAGTGGGTATCATTATTATGTTTTTAATGATTGCGATGTACATGCCTATCTTCAGTTTGGGCGATAAAATGAGTGCAGGTTAATTCACCTTCTATGTTGAGCACAGTTAAAAAAATAAAAAAACAGGTGGGGCTTTCGGTTCCTCCTTCTGTGGGGATGCGAGAGGCCCTTCAGTGGATGTTGCTTGCAAGAATTAGCGTGTTATTTCTTGTTCTATTCACAGCATTAACAAAGAATGTTGTAATAAAATCCAATCTTAATGACTCTTCACTTCGAGAGGGTCTGTTTTTACTATGTTGTAGTTTCCTTATCACCTTTGTTCAGGCCGTATTCCTAGAGTCATTAATTATTAATTGGGGTTGGGTGGCTCTTCAGATTGTAGTGGATGCTACACTGACCAGCTTGTGGATTTTTTGGGGACAGAGCGGGGATAATGTTTTTCCACTTTTTTATCTGATTCAAATACTCATTGTGTCTTTAACCTTTTATCGACGAGGAGCCTTCTTTTCTACCTTCATGGCCGTGGTCTCCTTTGGGATTGTAACCTTCACCAAATCACAATCGGAGCCTGGGGCATTTTTTCTTTGGAGCATCTATTCTGCCATTTTTGTTTTACTCGGTTGGGTGGGCGGATTTCTGAGTGAAGAGCTTAAAAGAACATCAGAGATATTAAGAAAGAAAACGGCAGAGGTAGAAAAGTTGACCGACCTTCAGGAGCGAATTATTTCGGAAATTCCCACAGGGCTTTTAACGGTCGATAATGAGATGAATCTGAATTTCATTAATCCTGCTGCTGAACATATTTTAGGCGTTCTCGCTAGAGATTCTGTCGGGAAACCGTTGTCTCAAGTGAGTGCTGACCTGATGCCATTTTTTATACAAATTGAGGCCGAGGAGATGCCTCAAGAGGAGGATTTAGGTAATGGAAATGAACTTAGTCCAGCGAGAGAAACCTCTGTGTCTGCAACCGGTAGTGAATTTCATCGGAGTGTTTTTTTGAAGGCAAAATCTGAGGCCGGTAGACAGGCAAGACTTCAGCAGACGGTTGAAGTAGGCAAAGGGCTAAACAAACAAACTCTTCGAGGCGACGTAGCTGAGATTGATATCGAAGCGGGTATTGGGAGATTACTAAAAACAGAGGCTAAAGGAGGCAGAGTTCTACTTTTTCAAGATGTGACTAAAATTATTCATCTTGAAGAGAAACTGAAACAACATGAAAAACTTGCCGCCGTTGGGCAATTGGCTGCGGGGATTGCTCATGAGATCAGAAATCCATTGGCTAGCATGTCGGCTAGTATTGAGATGCTAAATAGTTCGCAGGAATGGACCGATCCCGATAATAAAAAACTTATGGAGATTACGCTAAAAGAAATTGATCGCCTAAATGGGCTAATCTCCGAGTTTCTTGATTTTGTAAAACCGGAGACATTAAAGGTGGTAGCGACCTCTCTAGATCAAATTCTGATGGAAATTATTACAGTAGCGAATGAACTTCGAGAAATTAAAAATGTAGCGAAAATTCAAACTAAATTGACTCCGTGTAAAGCACTGGCAAATAGTGAGAAAATAAAGCAGGTCGTTTGGAATCTTATTCTTAACGCGGCACAGGCCATTCCCGAACAGGGTATTATCGAATTAGGGTGCGAGCCGGTGAGTGGACAGAGGGTCAAATGGTGGGTTTCCGATACTGGCCAGGGAATGACCGACGAGGTACTGGCGCATATTTATGAACCCTTTTTTACAACTAAGGCAAAGGGGACTGGACTAGGACTTCCTACCGCTTATAAAATTATCGAGGCTCATCATGGGGAAATTAGGGTGAGTTCAAATTTGGGGAAAGGAACCTGTTTTGAAATATTTTTACCTAGAGCTTAAAAAAAAATCGATTCTATTATTTATCATAGGATTAATGGTCAATCCTGTGTGCTCATGGGGAACAGACTCCTCCACGACTGAGGTAGAGAATAAGAATTCAAATGTAGCAACACCTATCCTAGTAGAGGAGGTACCTCATTCTGTACTTGAGGAGCCGTTGACGGAGAGGGTTGCGGTCCCTTCCAAACCTACACAGACCTTGGGAATGAGTCTGAGAGTCGATGGAGCCTATTCTGGTGGAGGTGCCGTTTATCAAGGATTTTCTATTCCCTCGATTCGAATTTCTGGTTTTGGAGATGTTGGAAAATATTTAAATTATCGTTTGTCACTGGGACAAACCCGAGAGTTTTCTACAGCGACTCTTCCACAACTTCTTCCAGTAGAGGCCTATGTAGTTTTTAATGTGAGACCCGAGGACGGTGATTCCGTCTCAAATTTAAAATTTAAGGCAGGACTTTTCTCGCCCTCCTTCAATCCTCTTTGGAGTCCCGATTTAACTGACGTGAACATGCCCGACTTTAATGAAACTCATCGAGCTTTATTTTTATCACGAGAGGCCGGTGCAGAAATTATTTATGAGCCCTTTAAAAAATATCTAGAGTTGGCTCTAGGCGCTTTTAATGGGACCGGAGTTTTTGCACAAAATACTAATAATTCAAAAGCATTCACCGCCTACTTAAAAATTTCAGTTCCCATAGGTTCCGATTGTATTTTTTCTTTGGGCACTGGAAATTATATTTTAAAGCAGTCCAATGAGGGAAGTGTGAATTACAAATCTGTCAGGGTATCGGATGGATTTGCTGGAATTGAAATACTCTCTGTAAAAACAAAGCTAATGATCGATGCCTTCACTTCACAATTTGACGATAGTGTGAAGGGGATTAATCCTATGGGTGGATCGATAGTTTTTAATCTTGGTCTTGGTCGCTATTTTGGCCTTTTTGCAAAATATGAATTCGCCACAAAATCTCCAGTTCTTAGTGGTAAAATTCGGCAACTACAGGCAGGCCCCGAGTTGTATTTCGATGAAAATGTGAAGGCCTTTGTCACCTATGCGGAGTTAGAGGCGGGTGGAACTACAGATAGGTCGATGATGATTAGATTAAGACTTTCTATTTAAAGTTCTCTTTCTGGGGTGGAAGGTATCGGTAATTTACAACCGCCTATTGGTTCGGCGTATTCCATAAGAGCCCCTGGGTGATAGCTTCTATAAACTTCAGACTTCAATTTAATGTGAATCCAATGCCCACTGCTAAGATACAGCGGCCCCACAATCTTTGGCATTGGGCATGCACTACTTAAATCTAATCCTCTTTTATTTTAAAACTTGGCAGGAGCTTTAATGATTTACCTATCTTTTGCACAATATTTTCTATGGTGTAGTTTATTTTTGATCCCTTTGTCTCAGGCCGAGGAGTCCCATAAATCGAAAGAGATAACCGCTCCCGGTACAGGCCTTTCCCGTCCCTCTGCTCCCGCTAAGGAGGAGCCTTCAGATTACGAGGAGGAGGAGGTTCCTAATCCACTTAAGGTAAAGCTCAGCCTAGAGGATCGGGACATGTTTCGACAGGTGAATCGATATAGAAAATCAAAGGGCTTAAAAAAAATAGCTCCAGCCAATTCGTTGATGGCAGGAGCCTGCGCACATTCTGAACGGATGGCAAAGTCGAATATATTTGCACACGCCGATAATCAAACTTGGGCTAGATACGAAGCCGGTTATCAACCACGTATTTCTGGCAATTCCAATGCGTATAGAACGGAAAATATTGCTGCAGGCAATGGGGATGTCACCGCCACTTTAAATCAGTGGAAAACTTCAGCTGGGCACAACACGAATCTGCTAGATCCCAAGGTCCAGTATATGGGCGTGTGTCGCTCCAGCAGACTGGGAAGCACCTACACTCACTATTGGACACAGGTCTTCTCTGGGGGCCCCGAAAAATAAAGTTTAAGTGATGGCCGCTATGGAAAGAGTGGGAGTGATAGATAACTCTTAATGGCACATAGGATCCACCGGTATCAATTCCCTCTACATGCCACAAGGTGTTATTAAAGGCGCGTCAGGTCATCCTGAAATTTCTCAAAAATACCGATAAGAGGGTGGGAGTATCCATTTCTTTATGGCAGTGACCTTCTTACAATCTAATGTCCGTAGAATTACCGATCGGGTTGATCGGTTGTTTCTCTCCGGCAAACTAAGTAAAAAACAGAAGCAGAATCTGTTTAGGGCTATTTTTTATTTGTTAATGGGAGAGCCACTCATTCCACCCAATCTGATCGAATTTTGTAACCAACAAAATTTAGAACCCACTTTAAAACGATTATTTGAATGTTTAGGAACCACCTGTAAATTGCCCCAGGCCTTGCACTCTCGAATTTTAAAATCTGTTTCCTTAAAACGGGTGCGGGAGATTTGGGGAGTCTCAAAATCTGACCTCGCTGTGGTGACTAAGATTGTAAAAGAGGCAGATTTAGATCCTGAAGATGAACACCATCTTTTACATCGTTATTATGAATCGGGAGATCTTGATTGGTTGGCCGAGGTTGAGAATGAGCAGGATGAGGTTGATGTGATTGTAAGCGTTCAGGCGCTAGAGGAGATGTTATTAGGAGTGTTTGAAACCTACAAAGTTCCCAAGTCGAAAAAAGAGCCATTTTCTGAGGTGTTCGGACTCTGTTTAGGAATGGCCAGTCGTAACCGTGTCACTAAAAAAGGGAGTGGTCAGAAAACAAAATGGTTTGTCTATGTTGAAAAGGCGGTTCCTCAGATTAGAGCAAAATCGGATGCCAGTTCGGTGATTCCTAATGCCAAAAGTATTAGTGCTTTGATTGAAACCTCCCAAAGTCTATTTCCTCAATTAGAAATTATTGGCGATTACCACTCTCATCCCTATCATAATGCGGCACAGATTCGCCGATATCGAGGTTGGCAAGCTTCCCGACAGGACGAGGCCGATATTGCCTTACTTTATAAGGATCTTAAGAGTTTAAAACAAAGAAAACACCGAATGAGAGTTTCCTTCGTGATTGCTATTGGAAAAGGAAAGGCTAGTAAAACCTACAAGCAAAATCAAAAGGGTAATCATGTGGTGCGTTTTGCCATGGCGGGTTGCCACGTCTATATTTCTGCCTACCGAATTCTAAGTGATGGGAGTATGAGTGAGAAGGGGGTGATTTTACAAAGCCCCTATCGTGAAACCTTTCTTAATGTGGCTTAGCACCGTGAGTGAGTTTTTATTCTCTCCCTGAATTATCTCGATAGCTATTAACCCATTTTTTCCGCAACCGAGATATTACGATTCCTATCGACCCCTCCACCTACCTTATTCAGAATTTCGTTTAGTTGCTGTGCTAAAAATTCTCTATCAAAATGTGAAGTTCCTAATTTCAAAGCGCTGCGACCCCTATTTTCCACCCAAAAGGGAAGTGATAAGGCTTCCACTATCTGCAAGGCCGCTTTTTCAGAATCTAAGGGATCTAGTACCAATCCAATTTGTTTTTCTAAAATAAGATCGGCGAGCCATCCTCTAAAATTAATAGCGATGGGCCTACCCGCCGCAAGAGCGTCAAAAAATTTATTCGGAGAGGCATTCCAGAGCTCTTTTTTGTTAATGAGCGTATTTAGTATTAGCGATGCTCGATGATAAAAAATGGGGATCTCGTTTTTGGAAACCGGGTCTAACAAAAAGAAGTTATTTCCTAAGACCTGGTACTGTGCCGCTAGATTAAGAATTAAACTTTTTTCCTTTCCATCTCCCACTACCACAAATTTAATGTGAGGGTGGGAGTGAATCGTTTGCTTGGCTAAAGAACAGATATAAGAGACCCCATTTGCGATTCCCAAGGTGCCTGTATATAGAACCATCAAATCCTCTTTATCAATAATTTCAGGAAAAGAGGGCTTGATATCTTTACATAGATTAAAAGATTGAATGTCACAGCTATTCGGAATAACCGAAATATTTTCAGACTTCACTCCCCTTGCAGTAATGGCTCGCTTAATTCCTGGTGAGAGAGCTATCACATGAGCCGAGCTATCATAGGCTAATCGCTCAATGGCTTTGGTTAACATTATCGAAAAGGGGTCTCTCAAGACTCTAAAAGCTATGGGGAGATCTGGCCAGAGGTCTCTCACCTCAAGTACCAAGGGTACTCTTTTTTTTCGCGCTAAAAATATAGCTGCGAGAGTGGTCGTAAGAGGAGGACTAGAGGCATAAACGAGATCATAATCTAAATGACCTCCACACCGAATGGCCCCCCAAATATATTTCATAAAGGCTAAGATCCTTTTAAAGAACCCCATGGAGTTATGATAAGGGATGGGCAATAGGTGAATATGAATTCCATTAACTATTTGAATATAGGGTTTTGAGTGGCGATTATTTAAATCTTCATCGGAAGCAATCAAATGAATCTCATGTCCCATAGCGACCAATCTTCTCGCAAATTCAAAGGTACGAGTGATTCCACTTTTTTCGGGAAGTACAAAGTGCTGATAAAGGTAAAGTATTTTCATGGAATTGAAATCTGAAGTTCGGTCGACAATAGTTGGTTTTGATATTCCCAACTTAATTTTATAGTTTTTTCATTGAGTTCTAAAGAGATGTTTAAAAAATTATTTTGCAGGGTCAAATACCAGGCTGTTGCTAGGTAAAGAGGCTCTGAGCTGCCTAGGGGCCTTTTGTGGGCGTTAGACAAGATTGAAATAGTTTTATTAGGAATTTCTGCATTGAAGTGGGGCGAAAACATTGTCTTTTCAAGGGTGAATTGATGCGAAGCACCCAAGGTGCCGAAATGGGAATGTAGTGATCCCGTTTTTAATAGTAAACTTCGATTCAAAATTTCAGGGGATGGTGGCTCTATTGTTTTTAAGATCTCTACTTCAGGATCTAGATGAATAAATTCCTGTAAGTGATTAATTTTCTTGGAAGGTGTTACGCAATGAAAAGAGCAGACAAATGACGGAGTCGTAGCAATAAACCAGCCTCTGATCACAGTGGCACCGCCAAGAAAAGAATAGCCGTTATGAGATGCCCATGTCCACACGCCATGGGCCGTTTTTAGCTTTTCTCGGTTTAAGACATGTCCCCGTCTTCCCATTCTAAAATTTGACCAGATATCGGCCGAGTTTTTTCTGTTCAGCACCAGCACATTATGGGCCGGCGAGCTACGATAGAGGTCCCTCTTAACGCCTTGATAAGAAAAGGTGCCACTATTAATAAAGAGAGGCCTGTCCCCTACAGACATTTCAAAGGTGAGCAGGTCGCAATGAGAGTGAGCAGGAAGGGCATCGGGTCCCAAGTTTCCAGAATCGAAAATAAGAAAAAGATCCCTTTGTCGAGAGATGAAATAATCACCGATCCAACTTTGTAAAAAATGCTCAGAGTGTGGCGCCTCCATTTTCCAGGAGTCATTAAAAAAAGGTAGAAGACCATTGGGATGTGAAATTTCACTGGCAAAGTTAAGCATTTTTTTTGCTCGTTCTTTTATATCGTCCGCATCAAGCTGATGGCTTTCTATTTTTTCTAGCCAAGGAATCAAAAAAGAAAGTCCATGGGTGAGTTCGAAGTGATAACTGGGAGACCTTTCAAAATGTTCCCCCCACGGAAGTAATTGTTTCTTGAAACACCTTTTAATCAGGACGATTCCATTTTTCAACCATCTATCCGCCGCGGCACCCTCAAAAAAAGCCCCTCCCAAAATTAGGGCCTGCGCATTTTCCCATAAATGGTTTCCCTTGATATCTCTTTCTAAATTCGCCTCTAACCAGGAGATCTGAAAAAAAAGTGATTGTAAAATATTCTGCCTATCTTTTTCTGGAGGAGGCGATAGTACCCACAGGGCAAGCCAGTGCTGAACTCTTTTAGAAATAACGTAAGGGTGCCAGCTGACTTGATAACTTCTACTAGTAGAGAAAGGATATTGTTGTATCCAATCGAGAATAAACCTCCAGGACAATAAAAAATCTGGCTCCTTTAAAACATTACGATGGGAATGAAATTCAAATTCTGCAAGCCTAGAGTTTGGTATCGCTATGAGATCATTTAAGGGTATGAGTGAAAATTTAGAATTACTGAGTGTTAAGGGAATGATTTTTTTTGTGTAATCAATTAATGAAGGGATGGTTTTTCTTGTGGAATAGATTGCCACTAGCCTTGCTCTTTGTAGTTTTAGATGCGACTGATATTTAAATGGCGTGGTAAATCTAATGAGGGCTCTAAAAAAAAATTGCTCAAGTAGATGAAAGCGAAGAAGAAAATAGGCGTGTTTACAAAACTGGAAAATAGATGAAGCCATCATGGAGTAATTAAGCCACTTGTGGGGTGCGTATATTTTTTTGAGGTTCAGACCCCTGTATTTCAACCGCTATTTTACTAACCTCTAAAATTTCTTTCCAACTCTCGGGTAAGGCCTGTGAGATTGAAGTTGCCTTTAGAAATTGGGATAAACATTCTTTGTGTCCCTTGTCTTGAACCCAAAGTGTTTTCTTTTTAAAGTTCGTAAAACCATAGCCCTTTAAACTTCTGAAATTATCGATCACAGCGACCTTATTTCCCGCAAACACTTCAATTCTTTCTTTTGGAAAAATTCGATTTCCGAGTGTGGTGTAAATAAGAGTTCCCAGAGATCCATCCTCAAATGATAGCGTTACGGTAACACTATTTGTTTGGTCTATTAGTTCACTAGCGACTTTTGAGACGGTAAAACTGGTGATGGCACAGCCTGCAAAATATCTTAATAAATCAATGAAGTGACAAAGCTCTCCCACTAGCCGCCCACCCCCCTGAGCAGAGTCGTGAACCCAATGAGATTTAGGTAATGAAAGCGCATTGACGGTGTAGACCATTTGCTTGGGGTCTTTTGTACCTGAAAAAAGCGATTTTAATTTTTGACTCAATACAGAATATCGACGATTAAAACCCACCCACAGCACTTTAGAGAAAAGGGAGTCGGTTAAGGCCTGCTCGATCTGTTTTAATTCATCTAGGGTAATCGCAAGAGGTTTTTCTATGAAAATATGTTTCTGATGAGTAATAGCTTTAATCACAAGCGCAGCATGGGAGTCATGTCGCGTGGCAATAATTAAGGTGTTAATTTTAGGATTGGTTATTATGGAGTCGGCATCACTTACGGTTTGTGCAATATGATATTTTTTTGCCGCGACCGCAGCAGAGAGCCCATTTTGAGAGCTGATACTATCGATACCCACTCCCAGTTTTTTTAGCAGGGGTAAGATAGTTTGATTCGTGTGATTGCCGGCACCGATCACTCCAAGCCCATTAAGCACCGGTTTGTGATTAACTGAGTAGAGGCGACGGGGAGCGGGAGTCCTTAAAATATTATGGCAACCTACTGGGTAGCTTAAAATAATTCCGGTAGAGACTGTGTGTTTGTTAAAAAGATCGTAAGCATGAAGAGATTCTGTAAATGGAAAACGGTGAGAAATCAGCGGCCTAAAGGATATTTTTTTCTCTTGCAGTAGAAGGAGTATGGCCTCCATATTTCTTTTTTCTGTCCACCGCACAAACCCGATTGGATAATCTAAGCCCTTCTGCTCATAGTTAGTTTCATAGCGACCTGGTCCATAGGAGCAAGAAACCTGAAAGGAAAGTTCTTTTTCATAAAAGTCTGTGCGTCGGAGTTGCGTTCCGGTAGAACCCACCAATATGATTCTTCCCCGTTTACGACTCATTTGAGCCGCATAGTGAATCGGATCTGAAGAGGGTGTAGAGGCCGCAATAATAACTCCATCCACACCCTGGTCTTTAGAAAAGGTAAGGGCATGATCGATGGGATTGGGATTCTCACTGAGTGAATGAACTTCAGCACCAAAAGATTTAGCCAGTTTTAACTTTTCACCGTCGTAATCGATACCTATCACTCGACAGCCCTGAGCCCGTAATAATTGAACGCTGATTAAGCCAATCAGCCCTAGTCCTTGAACCGCAATGGTCTCTCCTAAAGTTGGATTTAATAATCTAATACTTTGTAGAGCAATGGAGGCAATCGGAGTGAACGCCGCCTCCTCAAATGAGATAGGATTAGTAGGATCAATTTTTACGCAAAGATTTGCAGGAACAGAAACTATCTCACTGTGAGGTCCATTTGAAATCACACGATCGCCGACAGAAAAACCAAAAACATGGGCTCCCACCTTGAGGATAACACCACTTTGAGCGTAGCCCAGGGAACTGGGTTTTTGAAGTTTGTTTCGAATGGCAAAAAAGGTAGAGGCAACTCCATCTGTTCTCAATTTAGCTATCACCTCAGCTACTTTATCCGGTTGTAGTTGAGCCTTTTTAAGTAGAGAGGCCCTTCCAAACGCTAATAAACTTTTCTCTGTGCCTTTTGAGATGATCGAGGCATAGGTTTGAATTAAAAGATGGCCAGCCTTAACACCTGGAATGGGGGTTTCAATGAGCTCTAGCTTTCCAGTGTTTAAGGTATGAAGGAGTTGTTTCATAGATTAAGTAAGAAGAAAAAGGTATGGAATCTCCTTATATTATCGGTTTTATTCAAATGGAAATACAGCAGAAAAAAGAATGGGGCTGTAAATAAGTACAGAGATAGGACAAGGTAGGTTGCTTTAATGACGCGCTATTAGAGGGCTTGGAGTTGCTGTAAAACAAGGTGAAGTCGGTCTCGATAGGTATTTCCACCATGAGTGATTTTTATTTTAGCTGCAGTAGAA
Source organism: Bdellovibrionales bacterium (assembly GCA_009692515.1). Lineage (GTDB taxonomy): Bacteria > Bdellovibrionota > FAC87 > UBA2466 > UBA2466 > UBA2466. Next base: position 56,937 of record SHZA01000004.1, on the reverse strand, counting down.
AACCTAGTTCGAAGAGTGGGTGAGTCGATGAGAAGTTTTATTTGGTCGACCATCTCATCTGGAGTGTTAAAAAAAGGAACGGTGGTTTGCCCGAAAATTTCTCGATGCTCCTCAGTTTCTTCTGTGAGCATACAACCCCCCATGGCTGGAATTTCATAGCTTCTCATGACATGACCATCTCGATTACTTCGACGTACTAAATTAAGAACTACTTTTGAGGCCTTAATAGCTTTTCTAAGCGTGGCAGTGGGAACAATTCCTAGGGTCAAGCCTTTGGTTTCTGGATAACGATCCCAGTACCCTCCGTAAAGTTTCACATTGAACCCTGCACGTATTAAAGTTTTGATATAAGGAAGGCGATCCCTATCCGCGCCACCAAAAAACATGACATCGGATCGATATTTATTGTGGTCTATTAGTGAGAGTGATTTCTCTTCAAAATGCAGAGCAGGATTATAGGCAAATGGAAGATAGAAAACAGGTTTTCCAGAAAGGGTTTCTAACTGTTTTAGATTAGCTCTTCTCGGTGTTAATAATAGATCATATTTCTCAAGCGACTGGAACACCCACTCTCTGGCATGCTCTTTATTCCAAGGGTCATCGGTGACAAACATACAGGTTTTAAAGCTGTTTGATTTTAAATGGACAAGGGTGGCGGCATTTACAGGTGCGGTACCTGTTACAATCAATAGGTTTGAACTATTTTTATCTATAGAATCGGTGATGTGTTTTTGAAAACGCCCCTGATTCCAACTTCTTTTTTTGAGTGCTCGCCAGGCGATTTTGTTGAGAAACGAAAATTGTGATTTAGCAAAACTGGTCTCAATAGCTTGGCAGGGTATTTCTAATCTATCGCTGGCCTCTCGTAGGTGACAGCCTAAATGTTCTTCTTTAAAATCTCCAATGATTACGATTGATGGGGCGGGTTTTAAGGGACCTTTTTCAGTAAGCTCATGCCGCGCCGACACGTCTATTGCTATCGTTCTCTGAGGTCCCATAGTAATAGTATAACTGATTTCTTGCGGGGGTACGATTCAAAATTGTACAAACCGTCTTATCTCCAAATTGTAAAAATTGATCCAGCATCATCCCTAGGTCATGGACCTTTGTTTTTTGAGAGCTAGCTACGATAATAATGATGTCGGAGTGGCCAGCTACAATCTCTGAATCGGGAAGGGCTAGGAAAGGAGGGTTATCCAAAAAAATAAAATCATAGGACTCTTTTAGTTTACTTAAGAGTTCAGAAAACTTTGGTAAATTTAGAAGCTCAGTAGACTTTTGAATGGCGGGTCCAGATGGAAAAAGGTCTAAGTTAGGTTGTATGTTCGGGATAATGAGAGATTGGTAGCTAGTTAACTTCAATTCCTCTAGGAAAGTAGATAACCCTTTACTATGAGATTTTGTAAACTCTCTTGAAATAGCTTTTCTCCGCAGGTCTATGTCCATCAACAACACCTTTTTATTTAGCGCAGCCATGGAACCGGCTAAATTTCCTGTAATAAAACTTTTTCCATCACCTGAATGGGTACTGTGAATCGAAATGACCTGGGATTTTAAAAGTGTCTTTTTTTCTAGTTGGAGAATTCGAGTTCTGATTCGCTTAAAGGGAATGGTCTGCGGTAGATCTAGCTTATGTTTTAGCAGTAATGATTTTGATGCGCTCTCTTGAGCAAGTAAACTTAAGCTCTTAGTTGATTTAAGAAGAGGGATACCTCCCAATGAAATATAATTTAATCCAGGAAAATCTTTTTGATTAATAATAGTGGGATCATGCTTTTCGATTAAAGTAGCAAGAAGCGATCCGAAAACCAAGCTTAGAATAAGGGCCATAGGTAGTGTTGGAAATAAAGAGGGGGTTTTAACAATTCGTCCTTTGGATGGACGTTCAATTGTGGTGATCCTGTTTTGAATTGAAATCCTACTGACATCGATATTAAAAAGCTGTTTAGAGAGTTCGCCAAATAATAGATATCTCATTTCCAACCGCTTATTAAGTGCATAGTATTTTTGTTCGTCTTCCGGTAGGAATTGTTGCGATAATTTTTCAGTCAGAAGCAGTTTGGTACCTGCATTAATTCTGGATCTGAGGTACCAATTTTCTTTTCTTAATTCAGAAATTCTTATTTCAGGATTAATATTATCCTGCAGAAATTCTAAGGAATCATCTTTTTGAAGTCTGTTTTTAATGTCATTGTTTGGGGGTAGTTGTTTTTTTGTTTTTTCAATTTCCTCGTCGAGGGCTATGGCTTGAGGAGAGTCTGGTGATGTTCCCTCGGCTAAGATTCCTTTTCTTCTTGCCTCGAGGGCTACTAGCTGTCGATTAATAATGGCTATTGTGGGGAGGTCTAGGTTGTTTGATTTGGAATTATTTCGAAGTAAGTTTATATTTGATGTGATCGATTTAATTAATTTGTCATTTTGCTCAAGTTTAAGTCGGTTCTCTTCCAGATCTGTTTTTAGACCATTAAAACTGGAGACCCGGTCGGTAATTCCTTTTTGTGAAATAGGACCGGAAGACCGTTTTCTTATCACAAGCATCTCTTTTTCAATTTCACTTAAGTAGTCTGTGATCTCATCAAGTTTGCTAACGATATAACTTTTTCCATCCTCTAGTTGTTTTAGATCTCTGCGGGTGGTTAGTAAAATAGCTTGCGCCGATATGTTTTCAGCAATTTTGACAGATAGATTCGGATTGCTCGTGGTAACTGTAATATAAAAGCTAGAGATGGGTCCTTTGTCTACCTTTGTTACCGATTGTAATAAGCCCGCTAACCTTTCAACAGTCATTTTATTGGTCTCTTTATTAACCGAGGGTTTTTTTAAAAGGGTTCTAATTAAGTTTGATAGGGAGGGAACGTTTTTAGTTAGGGGCGAAACCAGTGTTTGCCCCTCTTCGGTTTCCATAATGTTTTTAGCCGATTCCTCAAAGAAATCTCTGGAGCGTAAATAAAGTAGAACGGTTTCTAAATAGGTATCTTTATTGAGGTTCGGAGATAAAAGCTGTGATCTGGAGGCGCCAAGATCCACCGATATCGCTTGAAGAGAACTATTATCCGCCTTTTGAATAATGGTATGTGAACTCGCTTGATACGAAATAAAAGCAAGACAGTAATAGCAGGCTATGGCCTCTGCGATTAGAACGGGAACAAGCACTACAAAAATATGTCTTTTTAAAAGCGACAGAAAATTAAAGAAAAGAATATCCATCGGTGATTGAGCGGATGAATAGCCTACCTGGGAATTCCGGAAGGAGGGGTTGGGAAAGTTAGAGTTCTCAGAGTTCATAGTCTCTTTTCGGAAAAGAGCTGAATAATCTAAAGTCTTTACAGAATTTGTGAGGTTGATAAAATAATAATAAGTGGTTTTTAAAAGCAGAGTTACACAGCCATGTGTCACTCGGTCTCGTAAGGGGTCATTATAAAACTTTAGAATAGCCCAGAGTATTAGAAGGAAAACTATGAAACCAATATTAAAACATCACATCTTTAATCTGATTATTATAGGCACCTACTTCACTGCGGGATGTGTCATTCCGTTTGATTACGCCCATGCTGTGGGGGGTAATGCTTTAGGGGATGGGCTAACTAAGGGCTATAATTACACTAGGGCCGATGAGTATTTCTCTGAAATTTATCAAGGGGAGATTCTGGTATCTATTAATCTGTTAGGCGCGGTGGGTAAACCTGGGGTCTATCACATTCCCAAACAGACAGACATTGTGCGTTTATTGGCTTTGGCTGGAGGAACGAGAGCCGATGCTAATATGGAAGACATCTCTATCAGACGCAGAAGTGGTGAAATCGATCGAGTCATTAATATTAATCTTAGACAGCTTGTGGAGGATCGGGGCAATGGAAAGCCTATCAATTTAGAAACTAATGATATCGTTTTAGTGGCTCCAAGAGAACCCACGGTATCTCCAAATACTTTATCGGTGGTGGGACTCACCGCATCTCTTTTAGGTTTGGTGGTTTCAAGTATTGTGATTGTTAACCAGCTAAAAAAATAGGGTCTTGATGGCATTTCGTTTAAAACCGATTCAGCATATTCCATTTCTCTATTTAGGGGGGTTTAGTCTTTTAGTTTTTTGTCTTCAGCTTATACAAGGGACTTCACTATCCTTTGCGATCCATATTTTTTTATTCAATATTTTTGTAATCCTGAGTTTTAACTTAGTCGAAGGATTAAGCTCAATAGCCGGCTGGCTGATTCTTCTATTCTCTCTTAGACACGTGATTATTTCTCAGTTGACCAAAATTTTCATATGGCAGGCCGCAGATATCGGTTTGCTATCCCCCGATATCTCATCTCTAGTTTATAGTGTGGGCGCATTGGCAGTACTAGCCGCCGCTTTTTTAGTTGCGGTTTTTAATAATAAAAGCCAGCAGGTAATGAAATTATCAAATAGGGACTACTCACCCAAAATATCTTGGGGGCTATTTATCTGTGGAGGGGTGTGTATCGTTGCAGTTAATTATCAAAATAATCTCCCTTTTATCTTGAGACCATTGATCAACTTAATGTCATATTTGCAACCCCTGACCCTTTGTGGATTAGGATATGAAGTGAGTCAAACGTTAATGAAAACAGAAGGGAAGACTCTTTTTAATCGATCTGCAATAATTATGTTTCTGATTTGTTTTGCTCGTGGAGTCCTTGTGGCTGCAAAGCAATATATGTTTGAGCCCTTACTAGTGTTACTGGTGAGTGGCGTGTTTTATCGGTACCAATTAAAGGTTAAACAACTAGCAGTTACAATCTGCACCTTAGTTCTGATGATTTTTATTCTTACCCCTTTGTCAGATCACGGTAGAACGGCGTACCGACAAAGTAGTCTATTAAATACGGTCTCTTCTTTGGGTGAGTATATTGGGGCCCATTTTGGCTCTGTGTCACAGTTTCAGGATTACCAAAAAACAACAGAGGAGGAGGCCTATCTAGGGAGAGAAAAGGAAAGGTATTACTTCGGAAGAAAAATGACCTTAATAGATCGTTTTTCTATAATGCATGATGCGGATGAATTAATATCGGTTTATCAATACAGAGAAGGAGAGGGCGGCCCATTTTTCTGGAAGAATCTTTATCTCTTACCTAGGTCACTTACTGGAAAATGGATCGACCTTGAGGAGAATACGGGAGATTATCTGGCGCATATTGCTGGGGTAATACCAGAGGGAAATATAGGAACTGCAGTTTCTTTCGGGATTTTTGCTGAGGCTTTCGCTATTGGAAAATGGTGGGGACTATTTTTTATTCCATTTGGGGTATTGTTTTTTTATCTATTTTTCCTTAAAAAACTGGAGTGTAAGGACTATGGATTGGGATGGCCTGTTTTTTTAGTCCTATATTTAGAACATTTGTTTTCTGAGGCCGGTGTGGTGAATTTGTTGATGATAATGGTTAGAATATTTCCTTTGCTCCTAATTCTTGGAAAGATAATTCACCTTTTTGAATCGTCGATTTCAAATAAAAATGGGCAGGTTAAAAATGAAATCTAATCTTACCGTTGTGATTTTAACCTTCAATGAAGAAAAAAATATTGAACTGTGTCTTAGTAGTGCTAAGGCCGTAGCGGAGGAAATAGTAGTCATAGATTCTTTTAGTACCGATGGTACCGTTTCTATTGCAGAAAAAGAAGGGGCAAGAGTCCTTCAAAATAATTTCATTAACTATAGTGTCCAACGAAATTTTGCATTAACTCAGAGTCAAATTAAAACTGAATGGATCCTTTTCTTGGATGCGGATGAAAGGATATCTCCAGAATTATCCTGTGAAATTATTCAACTACTACAGACCAAACCTACACAAAATGGATTTCAAATGCGTAGACAATTACTCTGGCTTGGTAAATGGATGAGAGGAGGGGCTTCTGCTATTTATTTTCTTCGTTTGGCTAGAATTAAAAATGCTAGCTATGGTTCTAGAGAGGTTAACGAACACATGTGGGTGCCGGGTCCAGTCGGAAAATTGAAATGTTTTATTTTGCATGAAGATAAAAATGGAATTGATCGCTGGCATCAAAAACATTTGAGGTATGCTACCTTAGAAGCACGAGAATTTTTTGTAAAAAAAAATGAGATATCCGAGTCTTCTATTAGTTCCGTTTCCAAGAAAAGATGGATTCATAAAAATATCTGGGACCGCTTGCCATTGATGTTGAGGCCGTGGCTTTATTTTTGTTATCGTTACTTTATCAGAGGGGGCTTTCTTGATGGCTGGCAGGGATTTAGTTATCATTTTCTTCAAGCTCTATGGTTTCAGTTGCTGATTGGATTAAAAATTTATGAGCTAAAATTAAACCAGAATTCTTTAAATATTACCGCCTCTAAACCAGTTGACCGGAAAGGTCTTTGAAAAAAAGGAGTCGGAGTAAGAGATTCCAATAACATACCGCACCCCATCTCCTTGAGTTTTAAGAAGATCTAAAGCTCCTAAGGTAAAAACTAAGGGGAATTTTTGAAAGGGTGCTACCGAGGTTCCCATGTGTAAATTGTGATTCCAATTAGCTATTAGATTAATAGGAGGAATGATTCGCATACTTAGCGAACCAAAAAGCCCGAGGCCTGGTGTTTCGGTGATAAAACGCTCATCAGATTTAAATTGGCCATCCCCCACTCCAACAGTTGCTATTAATAAACTAAAGGTTTTAGTGGTATCATAATCCAACTGAAAAGCTCGTGAGACCACAAGATATTCACTGGATCCTGTATCGGCCGCATTTCGAGGCCATTGTAAAAAATCAAGTTTACCAATAGCCACTGAAGTTCCATCTGAAAAGGTATGACCTATTTTTCCACTCAAACCTAGGCCCGAATTAAAAATTTTTTTTACGTTTAAAAAGCCTATATTAAGTTCAATACCAATCCATTCGGTAGGGTCTGCAAATCCCATTCCGATTACAGCGAATCCATCTGCGATTTGGCCAAACCTGGTTCTATTATTAACACTAAAACTGGTAAAGACGTCACCCCATTTGGCTGAGTAACCGGTGGGCGTCATTAGGGTAATTCCAGGAATCACCCACGTTCTCCCCTCGGTATCAAAAAGAGAAAGGCCTATGAATCGCTTGCTCAGTCGTCGGTACTCTGCAGGCGCCATCGGGATTAGCCAGTTTTTTTTTAAAAGTTTCTGGTACTTTTGAGTTTTTGCGGTTTCTAACTCTGGTGTTTCTAGAGATTCAGAAATTAAAGGAGAAGAGAAATCTGTTTCCATGGGTTCCTTTAGGATAGGTTTCTTTACTTTTCCTTCTGAAATATTAGTAACTAAATATAAAAAGGTGATTAAGATTCGGAAAAAAGTAGAACGATTCATAAATTAATTTTAACAGGATTATTGTGAATTGGAGGACTTAAAAATTCGTTCCGATTTTTTAAGGTAAATAAGGTTTTCACGAACAAAGGAAATAAAAGGCGTGGGCTTTTCAAGCCTTTCTGGTTGGTTAATATAAATTTCTTTAGACAAGGTATTAAAGTCGGTTACTGCGATGGCTAAAGCCTGCCCCACACTAATTTTCTCATCTATTCCAGAAATATTAGAGGATTTGTCTTTAGAAATACCGAGTGCCTCGTATTCCGTGACAGGCCCCTTCTCTAAAACATAGGCTAAAATACAAAGACTAAGGAGTAGTCTTCCTGAGCTCGGTTGTTTTTGATATCCTTGATGAGATGGACATACCTCTCTGGTTCCTCTTACAAATCGAGAAATTTTCTGTAGGTCATTAACAGGATCGAATAACATAAAGGCCTTCACCTGTGAGCTAAGCTGCAATGGCGTTGATAACTGGCCAAATTTAAAGGTATTAGTTTTTGGATCTCCACTAGGCCCTGGGTTCGCAGGCAGAGCAATGAGGGAAATACTTGCTGGCGCCAGACTGTTCTTACCGGCGCTGAGTCCAGGAGGGGAGGGTTGGCTAGTGTCTGCTTTGAGTGTAGTACTTATTAACAATAACAGTAAAAATAAAAACCCGATTCCTTTTTTTAGTTTTCCCTTCATAGGCTAATTGTACCTTAAAATGGAAAGGGAGAGAACTTAGGATTCGATGGGAGCCTACTAAGTCTTAAATATTTTTTAGATTAAAGAGAATAGCAAAAGGCCCTACTGACTAAAATTTAGGCAGTTTTGATTCAGGAATTTGGGAAAGGGGAAGTCCCTTTACATCCTTTTCCGCAAGGGTGGGATTTGATAGAGGCCAAACAATATTTAAAGCAGGATCATTCCAGAGTACAGTGCCTTCAGTTTCAGGCAAATAAAACTCACTAGATTTATAGGAAACTAAGGCCGTGGCGCTTGTCACCAAAAAGCCATGGGCAAATCCAGGAGGGATCCAAATCTGATGATGGGTATCGGCCGATAATGTGAGCCCCACCCAGTTTCCAAATCTAGGAGACCCCAATCTGATATCTACCGCGACATCAAAAATTTCTCCCTTAAGAACGGAGATCAGTTTTCCCTGAGGATGTGGTTGCTGGAAGTGCAGTCCCCTTAACACTCCATACTCAGAAGATGAAATATTGTCTTGGACAAACACCTTAGGAATTCCCACCTTTTCATAGCGAGCGCTATTCCAGGCTTCCAAAAAGAAACCCCGAGAATCTTTAAAAATCTTGGGTTTAATTAATAAAACTTCAGGAAGTGAGGTGTTAATGACATCCATGCTACAATATTAGAATTCAATTAGTTAATTGGCTACTATTTTCATAGGATTGTCCCATGTGTGGAATTGCAGGATTTTATGGAAAGTTTGATTCCGAATTACTTAAAGCCATGGGACAAAGTATTAATCATCGCGGTCCTGATGGCTCCGGGGAAAAGGTTATCTCCTTAAGAGAGCGTAAAATAGGGCTCTCTCATCGTCGTCTTTCCATTCTTGATTTAAGCTTAGCAGGTAGTCAGCCCATGAGCTTCTCTCCAGACGGGGCTATCGATGCCTCTGGTGAAAATTCGCTCTGGCTCACCTATAATGGGGAAATTTATAATTTCCCTGAATTAAAAGAGGATCTAGAGAAAAAGGGACATCAATTTAAAAGTAGAACCGATACCGAGGTGATTCTTCATTTGTACGCGGAATATGGGTTAGAGGCCTTTTCTAAACTCAATGGAATTTTTGCACTCGCTCTTTTTGATGGAAGGGAACAGGGTCACAAAGACGGGATTAGAAAAGGGGATCTATTACTGTTTCGAGATGGTCTTGGAGTGAAGCCTCTTTATTATAGTGAAACGGAAAAAGGTTTTCTATTTGCGTCTGAGATCAAAGCACTTCTGTGTTCAAAAGATATTTCCACCGAACTAGATCTTCAATCCTTAAGATACTATCTTTCCTATTTGTACTCACCAGCTCCAAGAACCCCTTTTCAGGGGGTTAAAAAATTAGAGCCTGGAGAGTGGCTGCTCATTAGAAATGGACGAATTCATATTAAAGAATATTTTTATGATGTTCCGTATGGAGAAAGTTTAAAAGGTTCAGAAGAGGAGATCACTTTAGAGTTAAGAAGCAAACTTCAACAGGCTGCAAAAAGGCAATTGCTTTCAGATGTACCCGTAGGGGCATTTCTTTCTGGCGGACTAGACTCTACCAGTGTCGTCGCTCTAATGAAACAGGCAGAACCCTCAAAATCATTTCACTGTTTTACCATCGGCCATGAAAATAAAGAGACATCGATTAAAAATGATCTCTATTATGCTAAAAAGGTGGCTGGACAATTGGGGTTTCCCCTTTCGATTGTAGAGGTGACTCCAGCAGATTTTAAGTTTTTAGAGAAGGTTATTTTCCATCTAGATGAACCGCAGGCCGATCCTGCCGCGATTAATGCGCTATTAATTTCTAAAAAAGCTAGCGAGATGGGGATAAAGGTCCTTCTTTCTGGTGCAGGTGGAGACGATATCTTTTCGGGATACCCGAGGCATAAGGCGGTTCAATTAGAAAAAATATGGCAGTGGGTTCCGGGGCCTATAAAAAAAGGATTGGCCTTTTCTTCCCATCAAATGGCCGTTCCATCAGGCGGGGCTACACTATTAAAGAATTATCGTATTAGAAAGTTGGCAAAGGTATTTGAAAGCCTACAGTGGAATTTGGATGAACGACTTTCTAGTTATTTCATGTGCACCTTTGTTGATTCTGTCGAGCCCATTTTAGGAGAAAGATTTCATTCGGACTCATCGACACCTAATTGTTTTGAACCCTTCATTCGGTCCTTAAATAGGGTTAAAGGTGAAAAAAGTATTTTAAATCGGATGCTTTATTTAGAAACAAAACATTTCCTAGCTGATCACAATCTCAATTATGTAGATAAAATGAGCATGTCTCAAGGAGTCGAGGTAAGAGTTCCCCTTATTGATCAAGAGGTGGTTAATTTTGTAGCTAAGATTCCCGCCCATTTAAAATGCCGAAACCTTGAAAACAAATATATTTTTAAACAGGCGATGAGGCCCTTTGTTCCTGAGTCGATTATGAAAAGAAAAAAACAGGGCTTTGGACTTCCTATTCGTCATTGGTTGAATACCGAATTAGCCGATATCGTTAGCGACTGTCTTTCAGAATCCTCTCTAAAAAATCGTGGACTATTTAATCCCACTGTCGTTTCTAATCTTATAAAAAGAGATCGAGCTAAACAGATCGATGCTACTTTTCTCATCTTTTCAATGATGAGTATTGAAATGTGGTGTCGGCAATTTTTAGACAAACGGTAGTAAAAGCTTAGCCCGATAAGGCCCCCAAAAATAGGCCTAATTATTCTACTAGTCGATTTCTAATTTACACTCCAGCTAAAGGACCGACGTGCTTCATTACCATTATAGTCTGAGGCAATGACCTGAATTGTATGCAGGCCCCTAGTTAATGGAAATACCTGGGAAGCATTTTTTCTAAACCCCAAATCGATAATCGGTTTTCGGCAATCATAGTCACCACATGCTATTTTTGAGGCATAAAATTGATTCACAAATGTTTCGTTACTAGCTCCTCCAGGTAAGGAATCAAATTTCCAAACGATAAAGGCTGGATAATCGTCGACAACTACTTTTATTTCATTGGGTGGCACGACAAAAACTTTACTCAGAATCAGATCCTTTATTTCAGCCGAGATAGTATAATTTGAGGCCGTTATCGTATTCCCTGTTACCGCAGTCCCATTTTGCATAAGAAAAAAGGCGGTGATTTCAGGCGCCTCCTTATCTGATAAAAGTTCCAAAAATTCGAAAGGGTTTAAATAGACACGGTCTTTACCTAAAATATTTAGGTGGATATGGTGATAGCGTTCTCCAAAGGTCACCACCGACCAATAATAAACCTCTCCCAATTTTGTTCCGGCTGAAATGGGTGTTTTATTTTTGTAGGCTTCAAATAAAGAGGCAGGAATAGAATCTCTATCAATATGGTGATACTGCCAAATAAAACCGGCGGCATCTAGGATGGCCACCTCCCAATAGGCATCAATTCCTGGCATATAATTTTCAATGTTAACCACAGTTCCACCCGCTGCTGCTACTACGGCACTGCCTGCATCGGCTCTGATATCTAGTCCATGGTGAAAGTAGGCGCCGTCTAATCCCCCATATCTTTGGTAGCTTGCCATCGTATGTCCAATCGATTGTATGGCGACAGGCCAGGGATAGCGTTTTTGAGCTATGAAATCTCTGGAATTTAAATCTAAAGTTCCTGAGGCCCTATTAAGATATTGCGGATGATAGTCTCTTTCGATCTCTTCATCGGATAGTTCTAAAGATTTAGCAAAGCTTGGAAGGGTCAAAGAAAGAACTGTGGTAGCCAAAAGTAAAATGAATTTCATTGTCGGTGTCCTTTTTTATTTTGAAAATATTAACTGGCTTCAGGAAACGGAAGTTTTCCTAATTGTAATTGCATCTCTTGGTAATCTAGTAGTTCACTTAATCCCTCGATGAGTGGTTTACAGATGTAGTTTTCTACTAAAGTATGAGACCGAAACCATAACACTTGTGGTTGTTGTCTGCTAATCATCAAGGTCGGATTGATGATCAGTGTGTCTTGTCCTGTTAATTTTTTAAGTATTCCTAGAATCTCTGAAATAGTAGCAGGCTCTTCAGAAGCAAATATCTTGGTTGTAATTTGAGGGCTATAACGGGGGTGTCGTACCTTTATCAGAGCTCTAATCACAAGCTCTGCACAGTCATTCATGAAAATATAGTCTCTTAGGGTTTCTATAGGGACAAAAATATTTAAGGGTATTTTAAGTAAAGTAGACCGACATAATTGAGAAAGCAGCCCTTGTGGCTTGTGAAGTTTTTGTCCGGGGCCGTAGAGATTAGAAATTCTTCCGATTAAAATACGGAGGTTAGGATTTCTATGGGCCATCTCTTGTAGAGATTGTTCTTGTAGTAGCTTTTGTCGACCATAATCTGAAATTGGATTTTTCGGAGTTCCTTCTTGAACAGGAAATATTTGGGTTCCACCCCAAACTCCTCCGGCCGAGCTGGCCAAGAAAAAACTGCCTTGGTTTAGGTCCAAAGAGTAGGTTTTTTCCATTCGATTAATAAAAAAAGAGAGAACCTTCGTCTCCTCCTGTAGCGCTAAGAGCGATGTTCCCACCACTCCCGCACCGGCAGTCCAAATGATAGTCCATGAGGTGTAGTCGGCCAATTTGGTTTTAAATAAATGTAATCGGGTTTCTAGTTGTTTTTGTAAAACGGTGGAGTTATCCCAATCATAGGCCTGACCCGGAGGTGTCCAAATAATAGACTCAGGATGTTGAAGGCGATAACTGGTTGATAGCGCCGAACCGAGCAGCCCACCTTCGCCGATAATCCATACTAAATTGCGAGACTCTTTTATCATAGTAGTTTGGTACAATGATTTTAGCATGGGCTTATCTCAAAACGAAAACGAAGTTCTTAGAGTACAGGAATTAAGTTTCACCTTTCCTAACGCAAGCGGTCCTACGATTGATCGGCTGAGTTTGTCATTGAACTCTTCCGATATTTTTTTTCTGATCGGGCCTAGTGGAGCAGGTAAAACCACCCTTTTGAAACTCCTCGGCGGGATTTATAGTTATAAAGCAGGTGAAATTTATATTCAGGGAGCTCCCCTTGGAAGATTATCACAGTCGAATAAAAAATTAGTTTTAAAACGTGTGGCCATGACCTTTCAGCGAAGTGGCCTATTTGATTCGCTCACGGTGTTAGAAAATTTACTGTTTCCACTTAGGGAGCTGACTCTGTTGACCGCTAAAGAAAGGCTACAATTAGCAGAACAAATACTAAGGCAGGTAAACCTAACGGGAGCAGAGTCAAAATATCCATTTGAAATCAGCGGAGGTATGCAGAAACGCTTGGGTATCGCTAGAGCGCTAGTTCTCCAACCTGAATTAATTTTATATGATGATCCTACTGCAGGGTTAGATCCGATCACCTCTCATCATATTGTTGATTTGATCTTGACTGCACAAAATAAAAAAAAGACAGGAACACTTATTGCCACAAGTGATCTTGATCTAGCCTTTAGCGTTTCTAAAAAGACCTCCGCTAAAATCGGATTCCTTTGTCAGGGCAAACTTATTCAAGTGGGGACTGAAAAGGAGATCTTTGAGTCACGCAATCCCATCATTCACCAATTTACGAGAGGGCTTTTGCAGGGCCCTCTAACGCCTTCAGAATTATCATGATTAATATTAATAAACTTTGTAAATCTTTTGATAATCGGAAAATATTAGAAAACATTTCATTTTCAGTAGTTAAAGGGGAGTGTGTTTTTATTTTGGGGAAATCGGGCGTTGGGAAATCTGTTTTATTAAAAAATATTGTAGGCCTTGTGCTTCCCGACTCTGGAACTATAACTGTAGGCGAGATTAAAGTTGATGCTCAAAGACCTGAAGAACTTTCTTTGATTCGCCAACGCTGCGGACTTGTATTTCAATTTCCAGCTCTTTTAGATTCTGTGACAGTTTTTGAAAATATTTGTTTTGGATTGCGAGCTAGAGGCCTACTGACTTCACAGGTAGAGATTGCAGCTCGAGTGAAAGAAAAATTAAAACTTGTAGGTTTAAGTGAGGTTGTTTTGGATCAAATGCCTACAGAACTAAGTTTTGGAACTCAAAAAAGAGTGAGTATTGCTAGAACCTTGGCGGTAGAGCCCGAATACCTGCTGTTTGACGAACCTACAACTGGAATGGACCCTATTGCGACTGCGGGGCTTAACCAATTGATTAAAAATCTGACGGTTAAATTAGGGGTCACCAGTATCGTAGTGTCTCACGATATTAAAAGTGCTTTGGCGGTGGGAACTAGAATTATTCTTTTGGAGGATGGAGGTATTGTTTTTGACGGCAAACCTGGAGAATTTAAATCCTCTTCGATTACATTGGCGCAGGAATTTCAAATGGGGTTTGGTTATCATGCCTAGTCTTTCATTTTTGAGCACGGTAGGAGGCATGATTTTATTTACCTGGGACTGTGTATTATTAACACTACAAAGAAAAACAAAATGGCACCAGGTGCTTGATCAGATCTTTCAGGTGGGAGTTAGATCTTTAGGCTTGACGGTGGCTGCGGGATTATTTGTTGGCGCTATTATGGCCCTTCAAATTGATCTTCAGTTAAAAGATTTTGGAGCCGAAGCTTTTTTGGGCGGGCTATCAACCTCTACGACGCTACGTAATATCGGACCGGTTCTTATTGCTTTTCTTCTTTCAGGAAAAGTGGGTGCCTATACGTCAGCCGAATTGGGAACGATGGAGGTTACCGACCAGCTTAATGCGATTCGTCTCTTGGGAGCCAGCCCATTGGAATATATTATTCTTCCAAGAATATGGGCGGTTGTAATTTCTAGTTTCTTACTTTTAATTGTGGGACTCATGGTAACCATCTTTGGCGGAATTATTTTTGCCGAGGTCATTGGGGTTAATTCTCTTAATTATATTCAAAATATTCCACGCATTGTTACGGTCTGGAGTATTGTTCTTAGTGTAATAAAAAGTTTTCTTTTCGGAGCTATCATTGCGGTGGTCTCTTGCTATAAGGGATACCACGCCAAAGGGGGCTCTGTCGGAGTGGGAATTGCTGTCCAGAGTTGCGCGGTGACGAATCTAATTCTAATTATTATTACCGATTTTCTGTTGTCGATGGCCTCATCCTGCTTACAAGATATTTTCAAGGTTGGCTATCTATGATAATGACCTGGCTCGGACGAGCTCTGATTCTTAAGGTGGGCGAGTTCCTTGCTACCTTCTTTCTATGGATCTCTACCGTTTTATCGATGATAAAACAGTTACTAAAACTTAAGTTTAGAGCAAGAGAAACTCTTTTACAGATGTACCTGTTAGGAGTTCAAAGTGTTTTGATTATGGTAGTGGCAATGGGATTTGTGGGTCTCATGTTAATTATTGAACTGGCGTTTCACATGAATTTAGTTTTGAAGCACGACTCGTTAGTTCCCGCCTTCTCGGCTCTACTCATGGTAAGAGAATTAGGTCCGGTCATTACCTGTCTTCTTTTAACCTCTAGAATCGGAGCCGGTATTGCGGCTGAAATTGGGAGCATGAAAATTTCGGAGCAGTTGGATGCTTTAAAAATGCTATCTATCGATCCTATCGATTATCTAGTAGTACCTCGCTGGATTGGCTCTGTCTTTGCCGCCGTTACCTTAACTGTGATCTCACTAGCTATAGCCATTTGGGGTGGGGCCTTTTTAGCAGCACAAAAACTAGGGACTAGTCCTGGAGAATATTTTAATACCGTATTTTTCTTTGTTAAGTTTCCAGATTTAGCTCACTGTATCGTGAAGTCGGCCGTTTTTGGAAGTTTAATTCCAATCGTTGCAGCGTATCAGGGATTTAACTGTGGATCGGATAGTGCCGCAGTGGGTGAAGCTGCGACTCAGGCCGTCGTTAGAACTAGTTTATACATCATCATTGCAGATTTTCTTTTAACCTATTTATTCTACGCGATATAATAGTCTTAGAGCGTTGGATACTATTTGATTTGGATCTTTCCACCTCAAAAGTATCGGCTCCCAAAAAATATTTTCTATTTAAATAAATCAGACATGTAGGTTCGACAACTAAGAAGGTAAGTCGCTTTATGCCAACAAACGCCAAAGGTTTGCAGAGAGAGTTTTGGGTAGGGGCTTTATTTATGACCGTGGTTGTCCTGCTCGTTATTTTCGGCTGGTTAATGGGGGCGATTGGCCCGATTCAGAATCACTTGAAGATCTTTGTTCTTTATAATTTTGCAGGTGGAATAGAGGTGGGATCTCCTGTGAGAGTGTCTGGAGTCAAAGTGGGAAAGGTCTCGAAGATTGAATTTTTATCCTCTGCAGCTGAGATTAATAAGGATAGCGTGAGTTTAAAAATAACCATGGATGTTTCGATGAAGGCGGCTCCTATTGTCAGAGAAGATTCTAAGTTTTACATCAACATGGCAGGAATCATTGGAGAAAAATATATTGAGATTAGTCCCGGCACCTCAGCCGCACCCATCCTACATACTGGAGCTACGGTTCGAGGGGTAGACCCCCCAAGAATAGATCAACTTCTATCTCAGGGCTATGGAGTCTTTGGTCGTATCACCGACTTCATTGATGAAAATGAAAAAACTCTTACCGAGTTCTTGGGCGGGATGAAGGAACTCATTGGGGATGCTAATAAACTTTTGAAGGGAAGAGAGCGACAAAAAATTGCGGGCCTCATAGAAAATTTACATGCAGTTACTGGTGATCTTCATGAAATTTCTAGCCGATTAAAGAATCCAGAAACGATAAAATTTTATGATGAAATATATGAACTGGTGCATCGCGCGCATGCCATCGATAAACCGACATTGCAAAAATTTCTGCAAGAGGACGGTATCCGGGCTCGCGTTTTTTGAGTGATTAAAAAGAGAAAGAAAACCTGTGAAAACATTTAAATATTATAAATTATTTTTTATTTTACTCGCATTGAGTTTGCCTTGTAACGGCGTAGCCTCCGCAAAATTGGAGGAACAAAAAATGAATAAGCGCTTTGGCGTAGGGGTCGCTGCGGCAGGCCCATTTTCTGTATTGGGATTAGAATTTGATGTGAATGTCACAGAGCAAGTATCTGTGAGTGGCGGTTTGGGAACCGGTCTTGATTATTCAACCTTCACGATAAAGGGAAAATATTTTTTACTTGGGGATAAGGTCAGCCCCTATTTTGGTGTAGGGCTAGCCAGATGGTGGACCGATGGGACTAAAGAAACAAACCTTAATCCTGGCGTATTAAAAAACAAATTTCTCTCTGGAAATGATTACTCGAAGGGATTCGATATCTGGATGATCTATCCCTCGATTGGTGTTCAGTATCTGCACCCCATGGGCATCTCTTTTTATGCAGAGGCACAGGCTCTTTTTAAAATACCCAACTTGGCTAATGGAACCTACGCTGGGTTAGGCTCCATTATTTATTTTTAAAAAAAATGAAAACCATCTTAAAGAAATTAAGCCCTGGAGTGCGCTCGTTGAAAACTCAACTTGCAATCTACTTTATTCCTGTGGCCCTAATTCCTGCCATTGGAGTGAGTTACTACGCCACTCGTGCCTTCGAAGAAACCAGTCAAGAAACTCTCTCTCGCAGAGCTCAGTCTGAAAGAGATGTGATCGTTTCTGAAATAGAGAGTAAAGAAAAGATATTTTTTGATGAAGCGAGACTTCATACAAAGACTCAGAAATTATTGACCGCGTTATCCCACAAGGATGTTTCGCAAGCGGTACAAATTGTAAATAATTATCCACCTGGAATTAGAGCCCGACTTTTTACTCAAGAGGGTGTTTTTTGGACAAAAAGAGATAGAAATGTGTCCGATCCGCAAATCCCCTATATTTCAAAAGAGGGTTTGCGCAGAGTGAGAGCCTTTAATGAAACCATTGAAAGGTATTTTTCATCTGACGATAAAGGGTTAGTTACGGTTATTAGAATGTTAATTCGCGATAAGGATAGAGTCTACGGTATTCTCGAAGAGGAAAATATGTTTGGCGTTAAGGAATTTGCTGAACTAAAACGTAAACGGGGTTGTGAACTCTTATTTTTGAGTCGAGATTTTGGGTCGATGGCCGGAAGTTATATGCTTTCTAAGGATGAAATTAATAGGGTTTCTCAGAGGGCCTTTCAAGTTCCAGCGTCCGGCTTATGGGAAGGGTCCAAAGAGGCCACTTATGTTCATTTAGGCGAGGAACGGTATGCTACCTTTTTATATGACATGCCCGGAGTTTTTGGCCGAATTAAGAGGTGGGGATACTTAGGCGTTTTTATCTCAATGAATTCTGTTGATACCACTTCGGCTAGAGTCCAAAAAAATCTAATCTACGTTACCTTAATTTTAATTTTGGCATTTGCGGTGTGGATTTTTATCTTCGCTAATCGGATTGTTGAACCGGTAGAGAGATTAGTTCTTGCCATGAAACGGATTAAAAATGGAAGGGTAGAGGAAATTCCAGCCTTAGAATCTCCTTATGAAATTCAATATCTAATTCACGCCTTTAACGACATGGGTAGAAACGTCATCTCCAATAAAAAGGCCTTAGAGTTAAAAGTAGAAGAGTTAAGAAAGGCCAATCAAGAGATTAAAACAACGCAAACCCAACTGGTTCATTCGGCTAAAATGATTTCATTAGGCCAGATCGTAGCAGGCGTAGCGCACGAACTTAATAATCCGATTGGATCGATTCACAGTAACATGCAGTCCCTCGAATCCTATGTCGTAAAAATTCGTAAGCTTGTTGAAGAGTACCATGGTCTTACCGCCAATCTTAATACGGTAGAAAAAGCACGTTGGGATAATTTAGAAAAGGAGCTGGATATTGAATTTATTTTGACCGATCTTGGCGATTTGACCAAGAGCTGTGTGGATGGGGCTCGAAGAACTAGAGATATCGTCTCTGGACTTAGAACCTTCTCGCGACTGGATACGGGACTTTTTAAATTGGATAATATTAACGAGGGGCTATTAACGACCTTGAAGTTACTGGAGCCGCAATTTAAAACCAGAATTACCGTTCACAAAATCCTAGCGACGCTTCCCGACGTGGAATGTAATTTACAACAACTCAATCAGGTTTTTGTGAATTTACTTTCCAATGCGGCACAATCCATTGCCATTAAGGGCGAGGTGTGGATTCGAACGCGAAGGCTAAATCAAACTGTGTTTATTGAAATAGAGGATACCGGTTCCGGAATCTCAAAGGAGAATTTAGGTAAAGTTTTCGACCCCTTTTTTACAACGAAGAAGGTGGGAGAGGGTACCGGTCTAGGTCTCAGCATTGCTTATGGTCTTATGGAAAAACATCAGGGCAATATTACAGTTACCAGTGAACTAGGAAAGGGCACTAAATTTATTCTCAGTCTTCCTGTGCGCCAACTTATCTCCAAGGCGAGCTAATCTTTGGCAAGTCTCACGCTTATGCTGTTTAGATTGTGACTCGTGAGCAAAGCGGCAAAATTAGCAAGGGCAGTTTCCCATTCCACCTCTGGTAAGAAATGGTCTCTTAAACCGTGAATGAACTTTAGCGTTTTAAATCCATCCCAAGATTCATGTATGTGTTTCAAAATAGCCTCAGGGGTTTTCCGTTGGTGTTTTGCCGTTTCTAAGATCTCAAAAAATGATAGTGAGGTTAAAAGTGACTCGAAAACATTCAAATCAATAGCGGTAATTTCTCCTCGGATTGCTAATGTGATCGAGGCTCTATCGGTGTTTTCCTCAGCACTCAGGCTCCATAGCTGAACTATCTCCAATAAATTTTTTAAGATCTGAAAGCTTAAAGGGGAATAAAAGGTGACAGGTTCGTTAGCCCTTATTTTTTGCCAAAATTTCTCGGTCCCTACTCCAGTGCCAAAAGGGACTCTGTTACTTTTTCTTCCTGTGAGTTTTACCAGTCCTGATTGGGACTGGTATAAACTACCCACCTTAACCGCTTTATTAAGCAGGTAAAAATCTTCAGCTGCATTTCGCTTTGGAAAACCCCTTACCGCCGCATAACATTCTGGAGTGATGGCAATCGTACTGCCTAATGACTCATGAGCATAAGGGGACTGTGCATATTGAAGACCTCTGACATAATACCTCAAGGAGTGTTCATAAATAGTTAAGGCCTCAGTTTGCTCATAATTTCCTATGTGAATATAGGGATGTAAAAGTACCGAGGATTTAGCCTTTTCTTCAATAAGAAAATAGTCGGGATTTACGACAGCATCGCCATCTGTAGTATGAAAATAGTCGGTCGTTAAATAACCTTCAGAATAAAGAGCAAGAGCCATGTCCATGCCCAGCTTTCTGGCCTTGCCGACCCCTTCTTTAGAATAAAAAAGATAGGGTTCCTGATTGTGATTCATTAATAGAATATCTAGATGGGGTGATATTTCATACAACGCATAAATAGGCGAATCTGGAAAAAGATGTTCTGGAAAATTTTTTAGAAAATGGATCGTACGTTCATTGTCGGTTTCTACCGCATCCTCTGAAAGCTCATGACGGTTTATAATGGCAATGAGGAGTGTTTTTAGTGATGGGGTGTGTGGGCCTTTTCTAGAGGCCATTTCTGCAGCAAATTGTAACGAGGGCAGCCCCTCATTTATCCACTCAGCCTCTCCGTAAAGTGGAATCGCCACACAATGGTGATAACGGGTCTCTTTTTTAGGGAAGAAGGTGGAGAGATATAGGCCTCTAGGTATCTCTCTCTCTGCGTGTTGGGCCAAATATTTTTTAATCGTTTTCAAATGGTACCGATTTAATGAAGTGCTGAACGAAAAGGAACTGAGGTCATCGCCTCAGCTTCAATCACAAGCCAGTCTTCAAGTCTTTTTTTGACCACCTCTTTACTGAAATAGAGGATCGCCAGTTTTACAAAAATATCTTTGTGGCTAGATTCCGCTCGAGCGAGTCTTCGATAAAAGTCCTTGAGATCCCCTTCGCTAAGAGCATCAGCAATTAGGTGTAATCTTTCGCAGCCCCGAGCCTCAATAACTGCAGAGACTAAAAGCCTATCTATAAATCTTTCTTCACGTCCAAAGCGAACTAGTTTCATCATTTTACTTACGTAGGGATCCTCTGAATCAGGAGGTAGCAGAAGGTTTCGTTTTGCAATCAAACGATAAACTTGGTGAAAATGTTCTAGCTCTTCTCTAGCAAAGGTGATCATAGGTTCTATAATTTCAGGCCTATCAGGATATCTCACTACAAAGGACATGCCCACCGAAGATGCTTTTCGCTCACAGGAAGCATGGTCTAATAAAAAAGCATCAAAATCTTTCAAGGCAACGACTACCCAATCACTCGAGGTCGGAACTTTTAAAATAATTTGTGGTTCACTTTCTATCGTCATAGGGTGTTGCTATTAAGTTCGGAAGCTAATGTCAACTTTCACAATAGGGAATCGAAAATATTAGGACTGTAAAGTGACTAAGAACCCATCAAGATAGTTTTTTTAGTGTGAATAATCTCACTTTGTTTTATTATTAAACAAGGTGATAAATAAGAAAGAATCTTTTCTTGAGGAACCTCAAATATGACAAAATCTTTTTTTCCCCCAGAATTCAAAAATAAAGGGTTTACTCTTGTAGAACTTGTAATGGTAGTTTTACTTTTAGTTATTTTAGCGGCCATTGCGATACCTAATTTTATCGACTATAGAAAAGCGGCTAAAAATGCTAGTGCCGAAGCTGCCTTGGGAATTTTAAGGTCGGCGATCGTTATTGCCGCTGCCTCTATTGAATTAAAGGAGGATCCTACCCAAACCTCCCCGAAGTATCCTACCTTTGAAGAGCTTCAGGCCAACTCTTTTTTACCCATTCATTTCGTATTAAATGGAAATAAAATTATCGAAGTCCCCAATGGAATTCCCAAAAATCCTTGGACCGAAGCTACCCTTCCGGGGACAAGTTTTAATCGGATTTTAAATTGTTCGGGACCTAAGGGAACTCTGCACCCCACTGAAAAAAATCAGGGCTGGTGTTACTTGGAAGGTACTGGAGAAGTTTGGGCCAACTCCAATTTGAATAGCGATACGATCACCGAAAATAATTTATAAAAAAGATTTTGTTATTGGAGCTAATGCTCTCTTTTTAAGTCCTGTCGAAATAGAATTAAGCTCATCTAAGATTGGCCTTCCCTTGCAGGTCTTGACTCCTTTTAAACCGATAAAGGAGTCATTATGAAAACTGTCTATAAATTAAAAACCGATGAAATCATTCGCCTGATCAAGGCCCAAGAGCTAAAGAACTATTGGGTAGCTGAAGTGGCAGGGGTTCACAAAACAACCCTGCGAAGATGGCTGACAGGTAGTATCAATACGGTTAGAGAGGTCCATCTTCAGAGTTTAGCTAGGGTACTTACCACCGAACCCATGGCGATTGCCGATCCCGTTTTTAAGCCGTTATTTTAGATTTTCTAGGGGCCGCATCCTTAGTGGTGCGGCTAACCTATTTAAAATATTAACTTAATTTATAGTAAGAAAAAATAGCCTTCAGATTGACTTGATATGTGTATTTTAGGTATTGTTGGCCTCTTTGGAAAAGTTAAAGGGGAGTGACATGAAGAGTTATCAACTGGTTCAGCTGTTAGTTTTATCCTTGTTTTTTAATCTTCTATCTGCCCAGGCCATCTCCTTAGATGCTTCCCAAATGGCTGGAGATTTTCTTAAGGACAATAAATTACTTGAAGGTCATTGGTTTGGTGGCAAAAATTTTACCGGTAATCTGTGTCGCAGTTTTTACTCCTTTCGAATTGGAACTAGGGGTTATCTAGATAAGGTTGAGATGAATTTAGGCGTCGATAATGAAATGGATGTCTATGGTAGTTTAACTAACGCCCATGCAAAGGTTGAGGGAGAATACCTGGGGGATTATTCAACATGTCAGAATGTAACAGGGTGGCTAGGGATCGGAGTAGATAAAATTGAAGTTCGC
This sequence comes from Bdellovibrionales bacterium, assembly GCA_009692515.1. GTDB lineage: Bacteria > Bdellovibrionota > FAC87 > UBA2466 > UBA2466 > UBA2466. The sequence goes on along the minus strand of SHZA01000004.1, from coordinate 34,060 downwards.
TCGAAGGTGCATGTGCCTGATAACTTTTCTGCTCTCACCGTTAAAGTTTATTATTTGAATTTGCGCGGAGTTCATTTGGGAAAATACGCTCCTGAGTGGTTTGAAAAGTTTGTGGGTGATTCTTTAAACAGCTCTTTTACTTATATTTGGCAAACCTGTTTGGGTAATTGGATGAATCAATATCTTAGTGATTACATAAATAGCCTGAAGGACCAAAGAGGGTTATAATTTCCTTCTATGCGAGATTCTAGTTTATTTAATTTTATTAATTTTGCCTCTCGTAGGACTAAAATAAAGCTGGGTCTCCTCTTTTTTTCAGCCAGTCTTATCGTGACTTTAACTTTGTTTTCAGCTGCTACTTTGTGGCAATGTTATAAAGGACCGACCACGGTCGATGTTTTAGTCGATGTGCCCAGAGAGCCGGCCGCTATCTCTCATGAAATGGGTTCCCACAAAAACTATGAGATCACTGGAATGAGTGTGGGATTCATGGATAAAAAGGACCATCGGCTGAGTCACGCACAATTTTCCTTGGTATTTCATTGCCCTGATGAAGCTTGCAATAAAAATCTTCTGCTTAATCACGCTAAAGTTTTAGATATTGTTTTTGAGGTGAGTAGCGATTTTTATATTGAGGATTTTCTTTATCCTGAAGCAGAGAAGGGCTTTTTAAGATTCAAAAATAAAATTACTAAAGAGTTAGAAAAAAAGTTTGCGGTGATGGCTCCCAAGGGAGTTGTGATTCAAGATTGGTTTATGAACTAATACCTGATCCCTTTAGCTGGGTTAATTCTGATTAAAAAGGGGCGGAGGCGGAGTGAGAAGGGTGGAGTGAGAATCGCCCCCTATAAGGAAACTCCGGTTTTTAGAAATAATCCTATTTAAGTTTTTTATCTAAATTAGTGCAGAAATTTCTGCGGCAACACAAAAAAAACAACGCCCCCACCGAACGAGAGCCCCCTAAATAACGTACCCATTATAATAGGCCAGAAAAAGTGAGAGATGCGCCTCCAAGCGGTCTTTGCGTTTCGTTGTCGTCCATACCTTTCTCATCATCCGAGAAAGATCATGGCGAAGTCTTGCTGCCACATGGTTTAACCAAAAAAGGGGGTCGTTACTATTTTTTCGGCGCAGGGGATTTTGCGCATACTGAAGCAGATTTCTGCGATTGGGTACCGCCAGGTGGTGATAATTTTTATAGTCCTTAAAGCGCCGAGCTATTTCAGTCGCGTATTGCGGTTTAGCGTCGGTAATAATCTTCACCCCAGACGGCGCCGCCATATCCAGAGCCGTTTTCCATACGCCGGCTCTAGCTTCCCGGCTAGTGTCTTTCCTCAATCCGTACCGCCTCCTCGCAAGCCCCGCCAGCCGCCCCTTATAATTTAACACCCCAATCCGGGCATCCAAAATATGCCTCCCATCCCCACTCACCGCTAGCGCAAGACTCAACGGCTTTAATCTCGTATGCTCGAAGCTCTCCATCTCATCAAACTGAATCTCACTCATAGAAAAGGCCTTCCGCTTTAGAAATGCCTCATGCGCCAAGCGCGCTTCGGCCGCCATGAATAAAAATTTCCGCACCACCGTTTTTAAGTTACACCTTAGTTGTTTTGCGATTCTTCTTTGCGTCATTCCGGAGCAGTAAAGCTCGTAGATCACTCTATTTAGATGCGGTTTTTTCTGCTGGTAGGTGCTGCGAAAGCTGTGACTAGAAAACTTTTTCCCGCATTCTTTGCAGACGTATCTTGGCACAGGCTGGTGGTTCCACTGGGTAATGAACTGGCCTTCTCGTCGATAAAAATGACCCGATTTGGTCCCGTACTGCTTACAGTTGTGGTTCGGGCAGCTGTATTTCTCTCTTCTCTCTCCCATCGAGAAAGGAAATATTTGTAATACGACCCATTGGCAACTGTCTTAGGGTAGCTTCTTTAGGATAACTTATGCCTCCACCGTTCCTAGCAAACTCACTCCATCCTTCCCACTCCGCCTCCGCCCCTTTTCAATCAGAATTAACCCAGCTAAAGGGATCAGGTATTGAATCTATCTCTTTCGTCAATTCTATGACGCCTCTTTTGTAGCTCTGACACCCATTCTTTTTTTCCCCCTTCAAATTAGTATTTATCCTGGCACCTCTGTTGCACTGGAGTGGCATGTCACCAAAAAAATATTAGGGGGATTAAATGGCCGAAGCTTCTGCTGAGAAAAAAGAACCTGAGTCAAAGAAGGTTAACGAGAAGGGCGGAACGACTGCACCCGGAGGCAAAGAGAAGCCTAAGTTAGCTGCGGTGGGTAAAGAGCCTGTGACCGATACGGTTAGTAAACCCAAACGAGATATTCTTAATATTTCTATCTTGGTAGCCTCTGTTTTAAACGTAGCAATGCTTGTTGCGATTAGTCTATTCGTAAATAGCATGTCTCTAAAAATAAAAGAGGTTCAAGAAAAAACAACCACTCTTATTGAAGCTGCCAATGCCGAAGAAAAAGATCGTGAAACGAGTCGAGAAAAAAAGAGAGGTCTAGAGGCTAAACTACTAGGAAAAGAATTACTGGCTGCCCCTCAAGGCACTTTATATCCGCTAGATAGTTTTTTAGTGAATATCACCAGTGATCAAGGCGCTAAGTTTTTGCAAACTCAATTAGAACTGGAATTAAGTGAGGCCTCTGTAGAGGAGGAGGTTACCAAAAAACGAGCCGCCTTAAGAGATGCGATTATCGTTCTTCTTTCCAGTAAAAGTTATAAGGAGTTGAAAGAGCCGAATGGGATTAGAACATTACGATCAGAAATACTAAAATCCTTAAATAGTCTTTTAGTCACTGGGCGAATCAAAGAAATTTACTTTACTCAATTTCACTTTAATTAAGGTAAAAAGCTATGGCTGAAGTTTTATCACAAAATGAAATAGATGCACTTTTGAGCGCGGTAACCGATGGCAAAGTAGATGCTGTCACCGAAAAAACTGCGAGCAGTCCGGGCAAAAGCACATCAAAAAAGATTGCCCTTTATGATCTTGCGTCTGAGGAAAGGGTTATTCGGGGTAAACTAGTGGCTCTCAGTGGAATTCACGAGCGCTTTGCCGGCCTATTTCGCATGTCCTTACATACGCATCTGAAAAAGAACGTATCGGTAAAAATTAAAAATACGGAATTTATTAAGTTTGGCGAGTATCTTTCAAGGGTATCTCGTCCGGTAAATTTTAGTTTGATTGAGGTGGCGGATTTAAAAGGCAGTATGCTATTGGTGGCTGGTGCTTCTTATATGTATTCCTTAGTCGATGCCTATTATGGAGGAGCCGATCGGCCTTATACCAAAGCTAAAGCGGAGGAATCGTTCACTGCGATAGAAAATGCCATGATGAAAAAGTTTGTGAGTTTCGCAGTGAAGGATCTTGAGCGAGCTTGGAGCTTAAATTACCCGTTAAAGTTGAACTATATCAGAGCGGAAAGTAACCCATTTTTTATTGGCGCTATTCAACCGACCGACTCCATTGTAGTGGTCACCTGTGATGTGGAAATTGACAGTTTAAGAGGTTCTTTTGATCTTGTGGTCCAGTTGCATCCGCTAGATAGCATTCAACATGCTTTAAGTATTAATCTCACAGGGCAAATTCCTGGAGAGGAGACTCTTTGGAAAGAGCATTGGCATAAAGAGCTAATGAATATGGATTTCGATATTCGAGGAGTGTTAGGACAAACTGACAAAACTCTTAGAGACATTCGAAAACTTAAAAAGGGGGATATTTTAATCCTCGGACAGGACGCAGTTTCGGCCATTCCTGTTTATATCCAAGAGGTTCCAAAATTTAAAGGGATGATGGGCGTATTTCGCGGGAATAATGCTGTCAGATTAACAAAAGATTTGTCCAATAATGAAGGAGACTCAAAAAATGGCAAATGAAAGTGCAAAACCAAAATCGGAAATTCCTGAAAATAAAGAGCCTTTGGTAGCCCAACCCGAATTAAAACTACATGTCAATGCGGAGGATAATGAAGAAAGTCATTCACTTGATCTTATTCTAGACATTCCTCTAAAGGTGAGTGTGGAATTAGGTAGGACAAAAATATTAGTTCAAGATCTTTTGAAACTCCATAAGGGGAGTGTCATCGAACTAAGTAAAATTGCGGGTGAACCTCTTGAGGTTTTAGTGAACGATAAGGTCGTCGCCAAGGGCGAGGTGATCGTAGTTAATGAGAAATTTGGGATTCGATTAACCGATATTGTAAGTCATGCTCAAAGAATTCGACAATTAGGAGATCCTTCGTGAAATTATTAAGTTTGATATTTTTATTAGGAATAGGTGCTTTTGGAGCTGAGATCACCTCCGTAAAGGTGACCGGGGATAATCAAGCCCATGTGCAGTTTATGGGAGTTGGAGGAAGGATCTCAACTCCTACGTATAAAGTGATCGATAATTCAATTGAACTCTCCTTTACGAATTCAAACTTGAGTTCACAACTGCAAGGAAAATTAGATGTGAGCTCACCGCATGCACTCATTCACAGAGTGAGTCTTTATGAAGCGGGAAACAAAACGGTGAAGGCCCTGATCGTTATTAATGGATCACTAGAGGCTCTAAAAAACAGAATACAATTAGCGGAAGGTGCTGACGGATTTTCCTTTAAATTAGATTATCCACGAGTGGGTAGTTCCACTTTAGATCTTCTGAAAGAGGAACAGATGCCTCTTAAAGATATTGGCAAAGAGGTGAAAAAAGAGGAGCGCGGATTTCAATGGTTTCAATTGACCCTGTTTTTACTTGTGGTCGTAGGCGCTGGAATCGCAACCTTTTTTGTGGTGAAATTTGCTAAGGCCAAAGGCAATTGGGGTGGAAGTCGAAAATATCTTATTGAACAATTGAGCTATGTTCCGGTAGGAGGCACTAAAAGTGGGGTGGCTCTTGTTAAGGTAGGATCTGAATTTGTTCTGTTAGGGGTCACGCAAAATCAGATCACCTATTTATCGGCTCTTCCTAAACTGCAGAAGCAGTATGAAGAGGAAAATAAATTTGAACAAAACACCTTTCATGAAGCCATCGAAGAACAAATCAGTGGGAAAAATTTCACCGTATGAACTTTTCACTTTGCCTTTTAAAACTATTTATCACAGTCGCTAATGCAGCTCCTAAAGCTGACGGCGGTTTATTGCCTCCACTCCAGTTGTCGATGGGAACTGCGAATAATCCAGAGCAGGTCGCAGTGGTTTTAAAGATCGTGGCAATGCTAACGATTTTGTCCCTCGCACCCTCGCTTCTGATCATGATGACCTCATTTGTTAGAATCGTGATTGTACTTTCCTTTTTACGACAGGCGATTGGAACTCAGGTCCTGCCACCTAATCAATTAATCATTGGACTCTCCCTGTTTCTAACCACATTTATTATGGCACCCGTTTGGAAAGGGATTCACCAAGAGGCGCTGATTCCCTATCTTGATAATAAAATAACTCAGCAGGACGCCCTTTCCTATACCGAGGGTGCGATGAGAAAGTTCATGTTCAAACAGACCCGAGATAAGGATCTAGGGTTGTTTGTAAAGCTATCTAACATTGCGATGCCTTCGAAACGAGCCGATGTACCGACCTATCTTTTGATTCCGGCTTTTATGATATCTGAATTAAAAACGGCATTTCTAATTGGGTTTATGATCTATATTCCGTTTCTGGTGCTAGACATGGTAGTGGCCAGTATTTTAATGGCGATGGGTATGATGATGTTGCCACCGGTGGTTATTTCATTGCCCTTTAAATTAATCCTTTTTGTTTTAGTGGATGGATGGCAACTTATTATTACTTCCCTAGTCAAAAGCTTTGGGTAATTTATGCAAACTGAACAAATTTTAGATATCACCAGGCAGGCCATGAGACTGGCTGTACTTTTAGCGGCTCCACTTTTAATATTTGGACTAGTGGTGGGTGTGTTGATGAATGTGTTGCAGGCCGTGACACAGATTACAGAGACCACTCTTGCGGTAGTTCCCAAAATGGCAGCGATGCTTTTAGCTTTAATTATTTTTTCTCCATGGATGCTTGATCTATTGGTCGATTTTACGACTCAATTGTATGAGAGCATTCCAACTATGGTTCGATAAAAAAAATGACATCACTCTATCCCAATGACTGGATGGCCTATTTAGGCGTGTTTACGGTTTTTGTGAGAGTGCTTGGCTTTTTTATGCTGGTTCCTGGCTTTTCCCATAAAACAATTCCAGTCAATATTAGAATTCTGCTTTGTCTCTCTCTTTCCTTAGCCTTCTATCCGATCGTAAAAAGCTCTGTAGGTGCCATTCCTGGAACATGGGGTGGCATAGTTATTCTCGTTTTGAAAGAGTCGGGTGTAGGCCTCCTGATGGGATTTATTTGTTACATTACCTATGAGGCTATTCATCTAGCGGCACAGATTGTGGGATATCAAATGGGTTTTGGTACCGCAGGTCTTATCGATCCTCAAAATCAAAGTAACGAATCTCTGCTAGTTCCTCTACATAGTTGGCTTGCACTCTTAGTATTATTTACTACCGACATGCATCATCATCTATTGAAATTATTCTTGATGAGTTATGTAGCGACTCAGAAACTTCAGATCGAAAGTTTCTCTAATATAGAAACCTTTAACCTAGTTGTAAATGTATCGGGAAATCTTTTCGCCTTAGCTATTCAAATGGGAGCTCCATTCACACTGATGATCCTATCCTGCAATTTAGTTATGGGGGTGCTCTCAAGATTAATGCCTCAGCTCAATGTGATGTTGCTTAGTTTTCCAGTTACCATTTTATTGGGCTTTTGTGGTCTATATTTACTCGCACCTGAAATTTTAGATTTTATGTCCAATCTCCTGCAGGAGATGGGACAAAACTGTATTCTCCTTTTAAGAACTTTTTGAATTAATTATGGCGCAATCTGACGAATCAAATGATGAACGAACCGAAACCGCGACCCCGTATCGTCGTGAAGAGTTTCGCAAACAAGGCACCGTAGCCATGAGCCGAGAGGTTCTCTCGGTACTGATGATGGCCTCTGTGGGATTTGCTGTGTATGTGCATTCTAAAGAAATTCTTCATCAGTTTTCGCTAATGGGACAACAATTTTTTGGTTTTGTAATTCGTGGGGAATTTGAAAAAACACAGTTCTTGGCGCTTCGTTGGGATATCGTTAAATCGTTAACATGGATGGTCTTTCCTATTCTAGGAGTGGCCATGGTAGCCGGTGTGGTTTCTTCAGTGATGCAGGTTGGATTTTATATGACAGGCGAACCCTTGGCGCCAAACCTGGATCGTATCAATCCTCTAAACGGTTTAAAAAGAATGTTTTCTAGCCAGGGCCTAGTTGAGGTCGTTAAGGCATTAATTAAAATCGCCATCGCCAGTTGGGTAGTATGGAAATTTTTAAAATCCGAGACACCTTCGGTAGGTGTGTTGTATCAGCAAAGTACCTTACAAATTGTCACCTTCACTCTTCATACGATGGGCCGCCTATTTGTCAGCTTACTAACCCTCTTAGCCGTAATTGCAGGTTTGGATTATGCTTTTCAGAAATACTCGCTTGAAAAGAAAATGAAGATGACTCGCAGAGAGGCCAAAGATGAATTTAAATTGCGAGAAGGGGATCCACTCATTAAATCGCGAATTAGAAATATTCAGCGCAAAATGGCGAGTCGCCGAATGATGGAGGCTATTCCCAAGGCCACCGTTATTATTACGAACCCTACCCACCTAGCTGTAGCACTCCAGTATGATGCAGGCATGCAGGCCCCTAGAGTCACGGCGAAGGGCTCCGGTTTTGTCGCCGATAAGATCAGAGAGCTTGCCAGAGAACATCGAATTCCTATCGTAGAAAATAAGCCTCTCGCTAGAAACATGTTTAAGAATATTCAGATCGGGCACCTGATACCCAAAGAATTATACAAAGCGGTCGCCGAGGTGTTGTCCTATGTTTACAAACTTCGTGGTTTAACTCGTCCCGATGGGCAGCCTCAGACGGCACCTCAGGGCCCCAGACAAACACAGCTTAGTTAAGGAAAAAACTTATGAATGAAAAAAACGGTTTGGATTTCAGCAAACTCCTAAAACATAGCGATATTATCGTGGCTCTTGGAGTTTTGGGAATACTAGTGGTCATGATTCTTCCCATTCCTGCTTTTTTAATGGACATGTTTTTGGTGACCAACATCACTGTGAGTATTGCGATTCTGCTAGTGTCTGTTTATGCAGGAAGACCTCTCGATTTTTCTGTGTTTCCTACGGTGCTTTTGTTTGCGACCCTTTTTCGTTTGGCTCTTAATATTGCTAGTATTCGACTGATTTTAGTCAATGGTCATGAAGGAACTGCTGCCGCGGGAAGAATTATTGAAACCTTCGGAGAATTTGTCGTCGGTGGAAATTATATAGTGGGCGCGGTTGTTTTTATCCTTTTAGTTATTATCAATTTTGTGGTTATCACTAAAGGTTCTGGCCGCGTGGCGGAAGTTGCTGCAAGATTTATTTTGGATTCTATGCCTGGTAAGCAAATGAGTATTGATGCCGATCTCAATGCAGGTTTAATTAATGAGGGACAGGCGCGTGAACGAAGAAAAAAGGTAGAACAGGAAGCAGATTTTTATGGCGCCATGGATGGTGCCAGTAAGTTTGTTCGTGGAGATGCGATTGCCGGAATTCTTATTACTTTGATAAACGTTATTGGCGGATTTGCCATTGGAGTATTTCAAAAAGGATTACCACTAGAAAAAGCGGCTCAGCTCTATACTCTAATGACGATTGGTGATGGACTAGTGACTCAAATTCCTTCACTTATTATTTCGACCGCCTCCGGGATCATTGTGACTCGTGCCGCATCGGGAAGTAATTTATCTAAAGAGGTGGCCCGACAGATTTTAATGCAACCACAGGCGATGTCTGTCACTTCAGGAATTCTATTTTTTCTCGGTTTAATTCCAGGTTTACCAGGGCTTCCCTTTTTTACATTAGCGTTTGTTCTAGCCGGGGCCTCTTGGGCCGTTAGGAATCATGAAAAGGCAAAGGTGGATAAAAAAGAGATCGATACCAGGAAGGCGGCTGAAGTTAACGCCATCGAAACCCACGTGCCACCTGAGGTTGATATTTTAGAACTGCAGGTAGGTTATGGTCTCGTGAATTTAGTTGAAGGTGAGTATAAGGGAGATCTGATCGATAGAATTTTTGGAATACGAAAAGAGTTTGCCAAGGATCTCGGTATCGTGGTTCCCAAGATAAGAATAAAAGATAATCTGGAGCTAGAGCCCAATCAATATTCGGTGTTGGTCAAAGGAATTTCTGTTGGTGGCGGACAACTAATGCCTGGGTATGCCTTAGCGATGGATCCCGGCGACATCACAGAGACCATGGGAGGAATCGAAACCCATGAACCTGTATTTGGATTAGCAGCCCTGTGGATTCCGATGAGTCAAAAAGAGAAGGCACAGATGCAAGGTTATACTGTAGTGGAAAGTTCTACCGTCATAGCCACCCATCTTTCTGAAATTATTCGAAGTCATGCGTATGAGCTTATCGGTCGACAGGAAATTCAAGGCCTGATCGAAAATATTTCAAAAACACACCCCAAGGTAGTTGAAGAATTGATTCCCAATGTGTTGCCTTTGGGAAGTGTCTTGAAGGTTTGTCAGAGTTTATTACGCGAGCAGGTACCTATTAGGGACATGCTGACGGTGCTTGAGACATTAGCCAATTATGGTGGAAGTTATAAAGATCCAGAGGTGTTAACGGAGTTTGTAAGAACAGCGCTTTCAAGAACGATCACTCATCGCCTAGCTGCTAGCAATGGAGAGCTTGAGGTCATGCATATGCAGCCTCGGACAGAAGAGGTTCTTATTCGGGCCTATCAGAAAAATGAAGGTGGTGTGAGCTTAAATCTCGAAGCAGGATTCTTTGAGAAGTTGGTGTCAAACATACAAAAACAAATTGAAGAGACCGTGTTTACCAATGGCTCTCCGGTCCTTCTTTGTCACCCTTTAGTAAGATCTAGTTTAAAGAAAATGATCACTAGATTCATTCCGACTTTAACTATTATTTCAGCTAATGAGATCGCAAATTCAGCAAAAGTAAAATTCGTAGCCACAGTGGAGGCATAAAATGTTTGTTAAAAAATTTGAAGCACCTTCTTTAGAACAGGCTTTAAAAATGGTGAAGTTGGAGATGGGGCCGGAAGCCCTCGTATTATCCACTCAAGAACGAAGAACTGGAAAATTATTCAGTCGTAGATTTATTGAGGTCACTGCGGCGTCGGAGGCTAAAAGAGAAAATAAAAAAGCTCCGCAGAATGAAAAAAATAATAACCCACGGGTGAATCTAGCTGAAGTATTTCCAGAAAGAACGAGCAATGTAAAATCTTTTACTAAGTCATCGTCCAACGAAAATGTTTCTGTCGCTAAATCGAAAGTAGAGCGATATGTAGATATCGAATCCGATTCTTTACCTGGCTTTCAGATGGCCCAAATCATTTTAAAAAATGAAACTGTTAAATATGAGGCTGGTTTTAAAGGCATGGGTATTTCGAATGAGCATGCTACCCAGCTCGCGAAACGAATGGTCCATGATTTCTCCAAAACAGATCTTTCCAATCCCAGTTTTTTAGCCAAAGCGAAAATCAAGGTGCTGACTGTGGGGCTTCGCACCTTAAGTGCTGGAGAATTTTTTAAACGAGCAGATTGGATTCCTATCGGTATTTCGGGTTCAGGAAAAACCACTACGTTGGTGAAACTCGCTATTTTAGCAAAAGAACAGGAGAAGAGTGTTTCTCTCGTGAGTATGGACAATAGGAAGGTAGTAGGGAGAACTGAGCTATCTGGCTATGCTCGTCTCATTCGAATTCCTTTTTTTACAGAGGTAAACCACGCGAATCCTGAAAAATTAAAACTGATTGACTGCCCTGCACTTAATTTAACAGAGGGAGATAACACCACGCTGGAGAAACTGGCGCTGGAAAGATCTAGTTTTATTGTTCTAGATGCCTCCTCACGTCTTTCTGAATTAATGAGACAGGTGCAAAAGGCCATGGTCTTTTCACCAGATGCGATTGCCTTTACCAAATTGGATAGTGTTCATGACAGAGGGGTCATTTACGATGTCCTAAAAATGACCCAGCTTCCGTTATTAGGAATTTCGATTTCCTCTTCATTTAAAACGAAGTTTAGGTTTTTTACCCCTACAGAATTAGCGCAGTTTTTGACAAAGGAATAAAATACACATGAAAAAAGTGATTTCATTTTCGAGTGGAAAAGGTGGCGTTGGTAAAACGAGTCTAGTAGCTAATTTGGGAATGCTATGGGCGAATCAAGGCAAGAAAACTCTTCTTGTCGACGGAGATTGGGCTCTAGGAAAACTGGCTTTAACTCTAGGGGTGAAGCCTCAGTGGGCGATAAATGATGTGCTCGAAGGAAGAATATCTTTAGGTGAAGCGGTTCAGGGAGTCTCCGAACATCTTTCCTTATTGGCCTCCCCTTCCGGTATCTTAGGGTTTGAGGAACTTTCTGAACTACATCGTACCCAGTTATTTTATGAGATAGACGCTCTGCAGGAAGATTATGACTTGGTTTTAATTGATCATTCTTCAGGACTGCATGGTGGAGTGATTCAGTTTGCCGCAGCCGCACATCAACATGTGGTGGTAACTACAGCAGAGCCTACAAGTTATATGGATGCTTATGCTATAATGAAGATACTTTCAAAGCGATTTAAGGTTCGAAACTTTCAGCTGATCATTACCATGAGTCAGAATCTTTCAGAAACACAAAAAATTATTGAAAGGTTTATTGATATCACTCAAAGCCATTTAGATGTGAAAGTGAAAGAGATAGGCCATTTTTTATTTGAACCCAAAGTGGCAGAGTCTCTTCGACAGCAGAAACCCTTAGTATCGCTTTATCCAGAAATAGTATTTAGTCAAAAGCTCTCTAAAGTATGTCAGTCACTAGAGAGCAGTCCCATTGAAAAGGGGAGTGGTTTAAAGTTTTTTTACTCAGATAATCTTAACCTTACACCAACGAGATAATTATGGCACCCAATCTGAAAAAATATCCAACAGGGAAAAAAATAGATCGTCGAACAAAGCAAAAGTTGATTATCGAATATGCGCCACTCATTAAATTTATCGCTCAAAAAATTGCGATGCGCCTTCCTTCAAATATTGAATTTGACGATCTCGTCTCCAGTGGCGTGATTGGGTTGATGGATGCGATTGATAAGTATGATCCCACACGGGATAATAAATTTAAAACCTATGCTGAATTTCGAATTCGGGGTGCCATTCTCGACGAACTCAGAGCGCAAGATTGGGTGCCCAGATCGGTCAGAGAAAAGGCCAAACAATTGGAACGGGCCCACCTTAAGTTGGAACATAGTTTAAATAGAATCCCAACGGAAGATGAGCTCACAGAGGAATTAAAGGTAACCAAAGAGGAATATTACGACCTTTTGAATCAGGTAAAGTCGGTTTCTATTTTAAGCTTGGATGAAGCAGGAAGTTTTAATTCCAGTGATAGAAAAAGTATTTTGAATCTTCTTGAAAGCTGTAAGATTCCTAGCCCTTTTGCCCAGCTTAATCTAAAAAATGTAAAGGGTGTTGTTACCGAAGCGATTGAGAATCTTCCTGAGAAGCAACGGCTGGTGCTCAGTCTTTATTATTATGAGGATCTCAATTTGAAGGAAATTGGGGAGGTTCTAGAGGTTACCGAGAGTCGCGTGTCTCAGCTGCATACACAGGCTATTTTATCTTTGCGAAGGAAATTGAAAAATCACTTTGACGAAGACTCTCATGAAATGGGAAAGTAATATCTGTGCTAGCTGAGATTAAAGAATTTCTTGATTACATTGCGATTGAGCGGGGACTCTCGCCCAATACCGGTTTAGCCTATGCTCAAGATTTAGAACAGCTCAGCCAATTTTGTAGTCTATATCAATTAAATATTTTAGAGGTTTCGCATAAGGAATTAAGAACCTTTGTAGCTTATTTGAGAAAACAGGAAATAACCTCTCGTTCGATAGCTAGAAAAGTTTCTACTTTAAAGCAGTTTTATAAATTTTTAATTCGTGAAGACAAAATTCAAAATGACCCTGCAGACCTGCTTTCCATTGTCCAAAAATCGGTTCGGTTACCCAAACATCTTTCTGTAGATGAGATGTTTCGCTTAATTGCCGCGGCTGAAGGAAATACAGATGTGGAAATTCGCGATAGAGCCATGCTTGAGATGTGGTATGGCACGGGGGCTAGAGTTTCTGAGTTGGCACAATTAAAGATTGCTAATATCGATTTGGAAGGCAAGATCGTTAAAATTGTAGGTAAGGGTGGTAAAGAGAGAATCGTACCTTTGTCTCAAGATGCGATTCAATGGGCCCAAAGATATTTAAGTATTCGTCACCAATGCATTTTGGATCACAATTTAAAAGAGACGAAAATATTTTTTCTGAGTCGTTTAGGAAAGGCTTTTACTCGACAAGGAATTTGGAATTTACTTAAGAGGTATGTCAAGCGAGCTCAGATCTCTAGAAAAGTATGGCCCCATATGATCAGGCATTCCTTTGCCACTCATGTGCTTCGCGGAGGGGCCGATCTTAGAGCGGTGCAGGAATTATTGGGACATAAATCGATTGCTACGACTGAAATTTATACCCATCTTGCCATAGAAAATTTAAAGGTAATGCAGCTAAAATATCACCCTAGAGATTAAAAATTTTTTTAAAATTTGTATTTAAAGGTTCTTAAATTAACCTCTATTGTTAAATCGTAAGGAGATCTCATGAAATCTTGTTTATTAGCCTGTGTTTTTTTTATTAGTTTAACGGCCTGTTTAAAACAGGTGACTCCGACCGGTAATAGTAATGCACAAAGTAATGCGATTACGGGCGCTATTGTCATGAGAGATTGGCATGGACGGGCTATTGAAAAACCGGATGGCCATGTGATGGCGCAATTTGCGAAGTCGGGAGTTAGGGCTCCTTCTCTACAGGGGGGGCTTAAATTACCCTATCTATCGCACCCCCAAAAATCGGCTGTCGAGGGAGGTCGGGCTGTAACTCGATGTGAAATTATCAAGGAGCCTAAAACACCTAAGCCTGAAAATAGGGAGTCGGCTACGGTAACGGTAGGAAAAGTTTCGTTTGGAACCTCATCCAATGATTTAGTTTCTTTAACCGAAGGGGAAAATCATTTGTATAAGTTGAATCTACAACCTAATTTTACTAGTGGTATTTATTTTGCCACGGTAGAGGGAACCAAAACCACTCCTAATTTTTCAGTGAAAATGTCGATGCCGGAGAGAATGAGTCATGTGATGGTACAGGGACAGGATTTTGAAACCTCAGCCACTGCCTTTAGAAAAACCGAACCCCTAAGACTCTCTTGGGATTCACCCACGGGAGATCTAGACTTAAAAATAAACCAAATGGAGTTAGAAATTATTTCCGATACGGCGACAGAAACGGTCTCTTTAATCTGCGGAGTGGTGGAAAAGGATTTAATGGTCGGCTCCCAGACGGTCACTTGGGATATCCCTGTAACCTATCTGCAGGCTCTGAATGCCACCTCCTCTGCCTTCGTAATTTTAAAGCGAGGACAGTGGATGAGAGCCTCTAGCCCCGATATTGGCGTAATTAGTTTTGAGGGGGTGAGAGTCTATGCCACTCAAGCCTTAATTGCTGAGTAGGGATTATTAGTCCTCATCGGTCTCATGCCCAGCATCAGAATGAACCTGCTTGGCCTTAGCCAGCAGTTCATTTTGAATTACAGCCTTTTTCTGTAAGTTATCTTGCCAAGATTCCATCAAGGCTTTTTGAATCGCTGAACCCATTTTCTTTTCGGTGGCTTCACGATTTTTCCCTATATCGGCCATTTTTAAGTTCTCAAAGGAGATCAGCTTCAAAAAGTAATACTGCTCCTGAAAGTAGAAAAGTTTTTTAGAGACCGGTTGTGCTTTTGAGAGTTGAGTCGCGCCGTCTAAGATTGAGTCTACCTGCCCAATACCTGGAATATTTCCTTCACTCAAATTAAAGGTTCCGGTTTTCTTAACCTCAATTTTCCATTTTTTAAGTTCGGCTTCAATAGGTTTACCCTCAGCGAGTAGTTTTTCAATGCCCTGCCTTTTTTCGGTGGCCCAATAGCTTTTGGCCTTTTCTTTGATCAGTTTTGAAGTGATTTTATTTCTGACCGTTTCTAAAGATTGAACCTTTGCCTCTCTTTTATTTTCTAATTTTAAAACGAAATAGCCAAAAGATGTTTCAATAAGGGAGGAGACCTCTCCTAATTGTAATTTATCGATAGCCTGTTCTAACGATTTTTCTAAAGTGCCTCTGGTGATCCATCCTGCAAGGCCCCCTTTTTTTGCATATTCATCGTCAGATTTTGCCTTTGCAATCACCTCAAAATTGGCGGCGGTGACCTCTTTTTGAATCTCCTCTGCTCTTTTTTTAGCGGCAGCTTTAACCGCATCTGAAGCTTGAAAAGGAATTCCGATTCTAATTTTTCGTAGTTCTACAGAGGCGGGATCTGTAAATTCTTTAAGATGTGAGTCGTAGTAAGATGATACCTCTGTAGCTCCAGTTTTAGTAAATTCGATAAGGTCCTTCTCAGAAGGCTCAATAGTGGGAGCTAAAGCCGCAAAATCAATTTTGGCGTAAGCCAATTCAATTTTTGCTTGGGTGACGATCTCATCTTTTTTGATAGCCTCTGGAGTGATTCTTACTCTATCTATTAAATAGTTCTGCCAGCGACCTGTTTGAATCTCACCTCTTAATCTACCCTCCTCTATGCCACGGTTGGGAAGCTTTAAGTATTGCGCCGAGTCAAACTTACCCTCCTTTTGGTAGTAGGGTAGGGAGCGAATTCGGTCGGCTAGCTCTTCATCGGAGACTAGAATTCCTTTTTCTTTGGCCTGCTGGGATACCAATTTATATTTGATCAATTCCTCTAAAGTTTTTTCTGGAATTTTAAATGCCGAAATAATTTTTTCATCATATTGGGCCCCTAACATTTGTTGGTACTGACTAAGCCGATATTGAAGCACCTGTTGGAATTCCCTCTGACTGATCGATTCCCCATTTACCCAGGCCACCGGGGCACCCTCTCCTTTAGCATTTGAGCTATTTCCTGAACCGTAAACAAAAAGCATGACGAAAATAATCGCCACTAAAATTAGGGTGTAAAACAGATTCTCTTTTTTTCGACGAATGGCTTCAAGCATGGGGGGTAAAATCCTTTTCAATTTACTAATTTTTAAAAACACAATTAGTCAAATCGGTTTAAATATGTTAAAAACTTTTAAATTACATTAAGATGATCCCTTACTAAAATCAAGAATCTTGGCTACAGGAAGAAAATATTATTTCATTTCACTTCTTTCAGGGCTGACGTGTATCGTCGCTATTTACATCCATGTTCACCGTCAAGGCCGCACCACTTGGCTTGACGGCAGTATCATTTCTCTCACAGGTGGCCTGCAATCTGGAGTTTTAAATATGGGGCAAGGCATCAAAAAGACAATAGATCACTATTTCTTTTTGGTGAATACCAAGAAACGCAATGAAGAGTTAGAAGGTGAAATTAATATTCTTCGAAGCAAAGTGCTGTCTCAAGATGAAATCTTATATGAAAATAAACGATTCCAAGATGAATTAAAGTTAAAGGCAAAGGAAAAAGAGACCTTGTTAGCGGCTAGAGTCGTGGCCCATGATGTGTCTCCTGAATTTTTAGGGCTTCGCATCGATAGGGGAACTAAAGATGGCGTGCAGATAGGAATGGGTGTGATTCATACCAGTGGCGTAGTGGGACGCGTGCAAAAGGTAACACCCTATTATTCAGATGTTTTAACTTTAGCCGACCCTTCTAGTAATATTGATGTCATTATTCAACGCAGTCGGGCTAGAGGGATTTTGTCGGGACAAAGTAAACAACTCAGTTGCAAACTTAAATATATCGATCGGCTAGATGATGTGGTTCTTAATGATATTTTAGTTTCGACCGATTTTGGTCATATTTTTCCTAAGGGATTATTTGTAGGAACGGTGACTGCGGTCATTCCTAATTCAAATGGAATTTTACAAACGATAGCGGTTAAAAGTGCAATTGATATTTATCGAATAGAGGAGGTGTTTCTTGTATTTCCTCCAAAGCAATCAGAAAAAACTAGTTACTAATTTAAATGCAGTTTTTCTGACCAGTTTTGTATTAGGACTTATTTTATTTAAAAGTACCTCTGAAGCCATCCTTCCCTCTATGTTTTCAGGCTGGGATGTGTTTTTGCCGGTAGCTATTTATCTAGGACAGAGAAGACATATCTGGGAGGGTTTACTTCTTCTGCTTTTTAACGGGCATCTTTACTCTTTGAACTCTGCAGCCCCTATCGGAATGTTTGTGGTTTATTATTTGATAATATTTTTTATAGCCCAGATGGTGGCCTATATTTTGTATGCTCAAACTCCTATTTCGGTGGCCTGCTTAATATTTATCGTTACCCTTTTCTCTAGAATTTTATTGCCTCTTTGTGCGCAAGCCTTTGATCAGTCTCTCAAAATTCTTTCTTGGGAAAACTGGAGTTTGTGGAATCTTATTCTTAATACTGTGTTGGGATTTATTACGTATGCATTATTAGGCATTTTAGATAGAATCACTCTGAAAGTTCCACCCAGGAACCTTACTCTTGGAGATGACTCCTTATGATAGGTAGAGAGGACGAGGTCAGGGAATTTCGACAAAGAGTTTGGGCCTTTCAATTAATTCTTTTGTTATGTTTTTCGGTGTTAATCGCCCGCCTTGCTTATCTGCAGATTCTTAAGGGCAGTGCCCTAAGAATGTTCTCGGAATCTAATCGTTTAAAAAATGAGAAATTGCTTCCTACTCGAGGTATTATTTTTGATCGTAATGGAAAGGTAATCGTTGATAATCGGGCCGCTTTTGATGTCGTGGCACTCACACAATTTTTAAAAAATGATCCTGAAAACATGGAACGGTTAGCTAATACCTTAAATTATAATAAAGAGGAAATGGCTAAGAGGCTTGAAAAGATAGGTCGAGTGCGTAGCTATGTGCCATTACTTTTAAAGTCAGATGTCTCTAAAGATATTATTGCTGCAGTTGAAACCGCAAATCCCATTTTTGAAGGAATAGATATCGAGTCGATAGTGCAAAGGAGATATCCTTTTAAGGATTTAGCGGCTCAATTACTGGGTCATATTAGTGAAGTGGATGCTAGAGATTTGCAGCAAGACTCTAAAAAGCTGATCCAATCGGGTGATTACATTGGGCGAATGGGATTAGAGCGTTACTACGATTCAGAGCTTCGCGGGGTCAACGGAATTGGCTACGTAGAGGTTGATTCTAGGGGACGCAGGAAAAAAATTGAAGGGGCTGAAAAATTATTTGGTTTTGTCGCTCAGACAGAGCCGGTGCCTGGAAATAATTTATATCTAACGTTAGACGTTGATCTTGAAGTGGTGGCCGCCGAGGCATTGAAGTCTCGTAATTTTAATGGTTCTGTGGTTGCCATAGATCCTCGCAGTGGAGAGGTCTTAGCCTTAGTGAATGCTCCCAGTTTTGATCCCGAAAAAATATCAGCAAGGGAGATCAATAGTAAAATGTGGGCCAACCTTAGAGATAATAAAGATAGACCCCTTAGAAACAGAGCCATTCAGGACATCTATCCTCCAGGATCTACCTTTAAAGTATTTATGGCGATGGCTGCCATGGCTGAAGGAAAGGCTAGTAGAAAAACATCCCATTATTGCAGCGGCTCCATGCCGTTTGGAAATCGTCGATTTAGTTGCTGGAAGGCGCATGGTCCTACAGACTTTATAAAATCGATTCGAGAATCCTGCGATGTCTTTTTTTATAATATTGGGATTTCCCTTGGACCCGATTTAATTGCTAAGTACGCAAGGCTATTTGGTTTAGGCCAACCTACAGAAATTAAAATGGCCGGAGAGCAAAGAGGGTTAATTCCAGATGTTCAGTGGAAACTGGATCGCTTTCATGAGAGTTGGCACCCAGGTGAGACCTTAAGTATTTCTATCGGACAGGGTTATGTGTCTGCGACCCCTATTCAGCTTGCCAATGCCTATGCGGCCATTGGTAATGGAGGGTTTCTTTATAAACCTTATCTTGTTAAAAAAATAGAAAACAGAAGTGGCGAGATGATTAAAGAATTTCATCCTGAGCTAAAGCGCAAGATTGAAATTCCGCAAGAGGTTTTTGATGCAGTTAAAGAGGGTTTATTCCAGGTCGCTAATGCCCCTGGAGGCACAGCCATCGTGAGTGGGCATAGTAAAAAAATACCGATTTCTGGAAAAACGGGAACTGCACAGGTCAGAGCTTTCACAGACATCATGAAAAAAAAATGTGAAGCCATGCCTATTAAAGATCGCCATCATGGGTGGTTTGTAGGGTACGCGCCAAGGGAAAATCCAGAAATTGCGGTCGCAGTCATTGCAGAACATGCTTGTCATGGAACGGCAGCGGCACCGATAGCAAGAGCTGTCATCGAGGCCTATTTTGATAAACTACAGACTCCTGAATCTTTAGAGAACACCATCCCAAATCCAGTAGAGGGGACTCAGCTAAAAACAAAACTCTCCTCCCCTCCAAAAGAGGTTGAAGAGATAGATGGAGAAGGGGGCGATGCAGGTCCAATAGAATAAGGGCTGGCAAAATTATGGAATCTCAACCCGTCATAAAAACATTCAATCTGGGACTTATCATCTCGATGTTTCTCCTTTTTTTAGTAGGAGTGATCACACTTTATAGTGCGGCAAGGGGCCCCGGTCTTTATGGTCTTTATAAAAGTCAGCTCATTTATTTTGCCGTTGGACTTGTGATGATTACGATTTTAGTTTTTATCGATTCTGAAATTATCGAGAAGATGTCCTATCTCTCCTATGGAATAGTTCTAATAATGTTAGGCCTGGTTTTGGTGATTGGTCATGATGCCAAAGGAAGTTCGCGTTGGTTTAATTTAGGATTTTTCCATCTTCAGCCCTCTGAATTAGCGAAAATAAGTATTGTAATGACTCTGGCTAAATTTTTTGCGGATGAGAAAAAAGGTGGCCCCTATACGTTGAAGCAACTTTTTATTCCTGCCGCCTTTGTGTTTCCCTATTTTCTTTTAATATTAAAGCAGCCCGACATGGGGACAGGCGGGATCGTCTTTTTGACGGCCGGATTGATGGTTTTGTTTGTGCGTGTAGATTGGAGATCCTTATTGTTCGTTATTATAATAGGTCTGATCACTGTGCCCTTAGCCTATCGGTTTGTGCTGCATGATTATCAGCGGGAGAGAGTGAAAACCTTTATCGATCCCGAAAGAGATCCTAGGGCTACAGGTTACAACGCCCTTCAGTGTAAAATTGCCGTGGGGTCGGGACAAATATTTGGAAAGGGCTATTTAAAAGGAACTCAGTCCCAGCTTAATTTTATTCCAGAGCAGCAGACCGACTTTATATTTTCCGTTTTTGCAGAGGAGCGTGGCTTTGTAGGAGGCATTCTTCTATTGGCACTTTATATTTCCTATTGTTTTTACTCCTTTCGGACCGTGGCTAGGGCACGTGGAAAGTATGAAATGCTTCTGGCCTTTGGTTTGACCTCTATTATGTTTTGGCATGTATTTATTAATATTGGAATGGTTATAGGGGTATTGCCTATAGTGGGTGTAACCTTACCCTTTTTTAGTTATGGCGGATCCTCGCTCTTAACTTTTATGTTAGTCACCGGCCTATTATTAAATATCAGTCGGAAAAAATATATTTTTTAAAAGATGAAAGATAAACAAAAAAAAATTCTCTATATTCAATATACGAATCCTGCTGGATTTCCGCCATTGGAAAATAGCTCGCGGCTTTTAGCCGATGCCGGCTGGCAGGTAAAGTTTATGGGGACGGGGGCTTTAGGATCACAGACGATTACATTCCCACCTCATAAGAATATAAAAGTGGAGCTGGCACAGTTTTGTTATCCGGGATTAAAACAGAAACTTCATTATGCTTGGTATTGTTTTAAAACGTTTAAAGAGATTGTATTTTCAGATTACGCCTGTGTTTATGTGTCCGATATTTTTTCCTGTCCCATAGGATGGATAGCGGCCGAATGGCTAGGCACCCAGGTCATTTATCATGAACATGATAGCCCTGAAGCTCCAACCTCACTCTTTATGAAAGGGCTTCATTGGACACGAAGGCAGCTTTCTCATAAAGCCAAATTTTGCGTCTTTCCCCAAATTGAACGGGCTCAATTATTTCAGCGAGTTTTTTCTAGGTCTAATATTCAAATTTGTCACAACATGCCGCTAAGGGCACGGGCCTATCAAAACACGAGGTCGTCGGAAGGGGAATTTAAACTGTGGTATCACGGATCTCTAATTCCAACGCTGCTACCGATGACTTTGGTGCAGGCATTAGCGTTGTTACCTAAGTCTGTCACATTGCAGTTTGCAGGGTATGAAACTTTAAGCTTTCCCGGTTTTGTAGATCAGCTATTAGCAAAGGCTAAGGAGCTTGGTGTAGGATCTAGAGTCATCTATTACGGAGCACTTTCTCTTGATCCACTCTTTGAAAAAACTCGTAGTTGTGATTTGGGAATTGCGCTCTTTGATAGAAATTTTAGAGAGCCTATGGTGGGTGCCTCTAATAAACCCTTTGATTATATGGCCTGTGGACTTCCTTTGTTGATAAATGATTCCGCAGAGTGGACCCATTTTTTTGAAAAGCCAGGATTTGGAAAAAGTTGTAATCCCGAATCTGCAGAAAGTATTGCCGAAACCATTGGTCAGTTGCTAGCACATCCAGAAAAATTGAATGAGATGACACAACTGAGTTTAGATAAAATTAAAACTGAATGGAATTATGAAACTCAATTTGCTCCCATACAGAAATGGTTAGAAAAGGAATTTTAATTTCCGATTTGAATCGATTATTACTAATAAGAATAACCACCGATGAGAATATTAAATCCATATACCTGCCCCGAATAGTTAGATACCTCTTCGGTATTGCCCGCCGACCTCATAAAGAGCGTGACTCATTTGCCCAAGCGAACAAACTCTGGCCGCCTCCATGAGAACCTCAAATATATTCTCACCTTTTCTCGCGGTCTCTTTTAGTTTTTTTAGTGCCTGTGGCGCCTCGTGACTGTGAAGTTTTTCAAAGGCTCGTAAATTAGTAATCTGTTCATTTTTTTCAGTATAGGTGGCTCGGGTAATTTCACTAGGAAAGGAGGGGGAGCTATCGGTGGTATTTGGATTTAAAAAGGAGTTCACGCCGATGAGGGGTAGCTCTCCAGAATGTTTTAAATGTTCATAGTACAGCGATTCCTCTTGGATCTGTGATCGTTGGTACTGGGTCTCCATAGCGCCTAAAACTCCACCGCGTACTGAGATCTTCTCAAATTCTTTTAATACCGCCTCCTCTACAAGATCGGTAAGTTCGTTTATAAAAAAACTGCCCTGTAGCGGATTTTCATTTTTTGCCCAGCCCAGTTCTTTAGCAATTATAAGTTGGATGGCCATCGCTCTTCTCACACTCTCCTCTGTGGGAGTTGTGACCGCCTCATCATAGGCATTGGTGTGGAGTGAATTACAATTATCAAAATAGGCAATCACCGCTTGTAGAGTCGTACGGATGTCGTTGAAGGAGATCTCCTGTGCATGCAAGGATCTTCCAGAGGTTTGAATGTGGTATTTTAATTTTTGGCTGCGATCATTAGCTCCATATCGATCTCTCATAGCAATCGCCCAAATGCGTCGAGCCACTCGGCCAATCACCGTATATTCAGCATCTAAACTGGTAGAGAAAAAGAAACTGAAATTAGCCGCAAAATCATCGATCTTCATTCCCCTAGAAAGGTAGTACTCGGCAAAGGTAAAACCATTACTCAAAGTGAAGGCTAATTGAGAGATAGGATTGGCCCCAGCCTCTGCAATGTGATAACCGCTGATACTCACCGAGTAGTAATTTTTAATCTGATGGTTGATAAAATATTGTTGAATATCACCCATCATACGAAGTGCAAACTCAATGGAGAAGATGCAGGTGTTTTGCGCCTGGTCCTCCTTAAGAATATCGGCCTGTACTGTTCCGCGCACCGATCTCAAGGTGGTCTCTTTGATCTGGGAGTATTCTGAATCTGATGGCTGCCGTTGCTCGCGAATGACAAATTGGTCCACCTGCTGGTCGATAGCCGCATTAAAGTAAAAGGCTAGAAGAATGGGTGCCGGACCATTAATAGTCATCGATACCGATACGGTGGGATCTGAAAGATCAAAGCGCGAATAAAGTTTTTTAGCATCGTCTAAAGTACAAACACTCACGCCACTCTCGCCAATTTTCCCGAAAATATCGGGGCGCTCGTCGGGATTTTCTCCATATAATGTCACACTATCAAAGGCGGTGGAAAGTCGCTTGGCCTTTTCTCCTTCACAGAGTAAATGAAATCGTTTGTTGGTTTTAGTAGGCGTTCCTTCGCCGGCAAACATGCGCTTAGGATCCTCCTCGGTTCTTTTGAATGGAAAAACTCCTGCAGTGAATGGGAAATACCCTGGTAAATTTTCCGAATAAAGAAAATGGAGTAGATCGCTTTGGCTTCTAAAATTAGGCAAACTAATTTTCCTGATCTTATTATGGCTTAAGGATTCATGGTAAAGAGGCACAGAAAAATTTTGGTTTCTCACCTGATAGTCAAAGGAATCTCCTCGGTATCTCTCCGCCATCTTAGGGTAGTCTCTTAATAGACCCTGAGTTGAAGGGGATAATCCTGCTCTCTCTTTTTGAAGGGCGGTTTCTACTTCATGTTTGACCGACGCAGAAAGGGCAGGGTCCTCTATTAAATGTTGGTAACCCTCAATTTTAGTTACAGTCTGACATTCCCTGTGGCTAGTCTCGTGATAGCCTCTAACCGTTTTTGCAATCTCTAATAAATATTGGGTTCTATCTTTAGGGACAATGGAATAGGAAAAAGGATTCAGCACCGTGAGAGGAGTCGCCAGCGGAATTCGTTTGGTATCCGATTTTTTTATTTTTAATAAATGGGCAAAGGCGGCATCAACTCCGGGATCGGCAAATCGTGAAGCAATGGTTCCAAAGACAGGATAAAGGCTGGGATCAAGTTTTTCAAATTCTCTGTGATTACGACGAAATTGTTTTCTCACCTCGGTTAAAGCATCCAGAGAACCCTTTTTTTCAAATTTATTGATTACAATAATAGAGGCGTAATCCAGCATGTTTATTTTTTCTAGCTGTGTGGGGGCTCCAAATTCTGCGGTCATGACATAGAAATTAATATCAACTAAATCGACGATAGAGGTATCGGCCTGTCCAATGCCCCCAGTCTCTACAAAGATCCAATCAAAGCCCGCCGCCTTATAAAGAGCAATCGCCTCTTTAGTCCCTTCAGAAAGTGAAGCATTCGCCTGTCTCGTTGCAAAAGACCTCATAAAGGTTCTGTCACTAGAGAGACTATTCATTCTCAATCGGTCGCCTAAAAGAGCCCCTCCTGTTTTTCGTCTAGAGGGATCAATCGCTAGTACCGCCACTCGAGCCGAGCTGTCCTCCTCTAAAACCCTCAGTACCAATTCATCGGTGAGACTTGATTTTCCAGCGCCTCCAGGCCCTGTGAGTCCTACAACGGTTGCTTTTCCCGACGCACTCGCCATGGTTTGGCGCAGTGATTTTAAATAGACCCGTTTCTCTGTAAAAGAGGGGTCTTGAAAGGCAGCATCTCCGAGTTCAAGACAGGTTAAGGCCTGGGCAAGGGCCTTGGGGCTTTTCGTAAAATCCTTTAGGTGGTCCCAATCGATCTGTTGGAAGGGATGGCCCTTGGAATGGGTGATCATATCGTCGATAATTCCCTGAAGGCCTAAGGCTCTGCCATCTTGGGGCGAGTATATTTTTTTTACGCCATATTTTTCTAAGTCTAAAATTTCGGTAGGGGTGATGGTGCCTCCGCCGCCTCCAAAAACTTTAATATGCCCTAAGCCCTCTTTTTTTAAGCGGTCGATAATATATTTAAAAAACTCAACATGCCCGCCCTGGTAACTACTAATCGCAATAGCCTGTGCGTCCTCTTGGAGAGCCGCCTTTAAAATAGAATCTACAGACCGGTTGTGGCCTAAATGAATGACCTCAGCCCCTGAGGATTGAAGAATTCGTCTCATAATATTGATGGCCGCATCATGGCCATCAAAAAGGGAGGCGGCTGTAATAAATCGAGTCCGAGGGGTCGAATCGATTCGATCTGAACTAAAAGTGCTAGAGCTGATATTTCCATTTGTCTTCATGATTAAATAATTTATATAATCCTTGGGTTAAGTCAAAGACGCAGAGTAAGACTAAAGTTAAATCTTCTGGAGGCCTATTTTCCAGAGGTGATATAATATAAATTATACGACAATAAGGTTACTATGAATGCTACCGCACAGAAAATTCCAGTATTAATCACTAGCAAAGTAGCGATTGAAAAAATTTGTGAACAGCTACTCACTGAAAAGGTGATCGCTATCGACACCGAATTTATTCGTGAGACTACCTTTTTTCCTAGGATCGCACTTATCCAGGTGGCCACGAAAAAAGAGGTTTGGTTGATCGACCCTACCGTCTTGAATAAAGAGGATCTATCTCCACTACTTAATATTTTTACCTCCAAAGATATTTTAAAGGTAATTCATGCCTCCTATGCCGACCAGGAGTGTTTTTATTGGGCCTATGGAATTTTAGTAGAGCCGGTGCTAGACACCTCTGTGGCCGCCGCTCTTTGTGGTCAAGGAGATAATATTGGTCTACAGAAATTATTAAAAGAGGAATTAGGAATCACTATTTTAAAGGGCCGATCTAGAGTGAAGTGGCTTGCTAGACCGCTCAGCCAAGAATTATTAGTTTATGCGGAAGAGGATGTGTTGCATTTGGTCGATTTAGGTCTCTCGATTGAGAGTACCCTAAAAAAATTAAAACGGTGGGAATGGGCCATAGAGGAGAGCTCTAGTTCTAGCGAGCAATTTGATGTCCCGGCTGAGGCGATGGCGCTAAAGATGGGGAGAAATGCTCATTTAGACGCTACAGGAAGGGCCGTTCTTTTAGAATTAGTACGTTGGCGTGAAAATCGGGCCAAGAGTAAAAATGTACCCCGCCATTGGGTAGTTGATAATGAAGTTTTAATTTCACTTTCAAAAGTTCGTCCCAAGGATGCCATCGAGCTCAGAACCTTTCGTGGCCTCAATCCCAAAGAGATTGAAAAGAGTGGAGAGGAGATTTTAAGGGCTGTGAATACCGGTCTCTTAGAGGCAAAACAAAATCCTGTTAAAGAGGTTTCTACGCCTCATCGTGGGCCCCAGGTAGAGAGCCATTTGATCGATTTAGTTCAAAGTTATGTGGCTTTTTTAGCTAGAGAAAACTCGATAGCAAGCCGCTATTTACTGAGTGTGCCACAGATAGAATGGCTTTTGAAACACGCCTCTCTTTCCGTTCAGAATTGGGTTTCAGAGGGGATTCTCACCGAAAGAGCCGCCGAGTTAATTGGAAAAGAATTAAAAGCATTTCTAGAGGGTCAGGTAGGACTTAAAATATCGGAGGGTAATGTGACGGTATTTGAGGTGAAGTGATCGGTATCTAGATGATCTTTCTTTGAGGTTCTGTTTTTTGAAGCATAAATATTTTTATAAATATATTCCCTTTATTTTTCTGCTCATAGGTTGCGGACTGAGACTTTTGTGGCCCTCAGATATGGAGTGGAAAGGGGATGAAAAGTGGATGCACGGTGAGGCCGTCGCTATCTCTCGAGGCGAAACGCCCTATCCCTTACTGGGAATGCCAAGTTCGATGGGGTTAAAAAATCCTGGCCTGAGTGTGTGGGTCTTTGCGGGATTAGCTAAGTTTTCAGAGAAGCCTGTTTCCATGGGTATTTTTATTCAACTCATAAATATAGGGTGTCTTTTATTTTTATATCTCCTTTTTTCGAAATTGAAGAATGTAGAGGAAAAAAGGTTGTGGCAATGGGCTATTGCTCTCCAAGCGGTGTCTCCCATTCCCATTATATTATCCAGAAAAATATGGGCCCAATGTGTCGTGCTACCCTTTGTGATTATCGCGATAGTAGGCCATCGATATCGCCATCAAAAATGGGGGGCATCGGTTTGGGGTTTTTTCGGTGGACTGATGGGGCAAATTCATTTGGCCGGATTTTTTTTGCAGCTCGCATTATTTTTGAAAACAATTTGGCAAGAGATTAGCGAAAAGAAAAAAGTTTCGGTGTGGCACTATTGGATAGGGGGAACCGTTTTTGCTGTCATCCCCTGTTTGCCCTGGATTAGAGAACTATTTTTATTTAAAAACCCTAATACAAAAACTTGGATAGAAACTTTTAATGTCAGAATTTTTAAATATTTTCTAACCACTCCGTGGGGGTTGGAAATTCCCTATGTCTTCAATAGCCAGTTTCCTCTATTTCTAAGAGAACCGGTACTACAGGGTCGGCCTACCTATCTATCGGGATTGCTTTACGGAGGGGTGGGCGTTTTTGCTCTTGTTTTTATTCTCAAAAAAATATTAAGCTTTAAAAAAAATCTAAGTGAATCTACAACAGCTATCTTTCCTTTGTATTCCTATTATTTTGGCATCTGTTTTTGGCTTTACGGTATCGTGTTAAGTCTGTCGGGTCTTTCGGTGTATGTGCATTATCTTATTTTAGTCTTTCCTATTCTGTTTGCTTGGATTGCGAAACCCTGGCTTAAAAAGCCCAAACTGCTGGTGCTTCTGGCCCTCTTGCAACTATCGCTTTCAATCTTAGTCATGTGGGTGGTGCATCGTGATGGGGGAGCTATGAACTATGGAGATACCTTCTCAACTCAAATAAAATAAATAAATTCTGTCGCGTTTTACGCGACAGAATTTATCCTGAGCAAAGCGAAGGATCTCGTGGTGTTTAGCAGGGAAGTTGAAGGAGCGCGCTACACAGTAGGTCTTGCACGGTGGACATGGTGTTTGGTATCGCTGCAGAATGCCAGATTGCAAAGAAGCATTCGTATACATGCTAACCAATGATAGCGGCTCTTGACGTAATATTTCATGTCTATGCGACGAGATCCTTCACTGCGCTCAGGATAAATTTTGTCGCTTGAAACGCGACAGAATTTAAATAATGGAATGCCATCCCTTGCTTTGATATGGAACCTTCCATGGCATTCGCAAACAGCATCTCCAAGCTTATCTGAACGAATTCGTATTCCGCTTTAACCGTCGCTTCTATCGCTCAATCTTATTTCAAAAACTTCTCGGCTTAGGGGCTGGCGCTGCCGCTCCGATTATCCATTTACGAAAAATTTACTCCGCTAGCACCGGCCCACGAATTCCGACCGTATTGGTTTGATAGCTGCTAGTTGGTATCCCGGTCAGTCTTTTTCCATGCGTAAGAATGGAGGGACCGGCTTCTCCGCCAATTGAAGTACTATTGGCACCACAACCGGTGCTATCACTGCCTTTTAGCCCGAAACCTCCTCCATCTCCGCCGATGATTAAAAAAGGTGTGTTTTTGCCAACTTTTGCACCTCTCCCACCTTGGATTGAGCCAGGTTGGCCAGGGGTTCCGGTTCTTACCTCATTGTCTTGTCCGCAGAAAGCAAGCTCGTCGTATTTGGAGAGGGTAGAGGCTGCCGCACCGCCTGCTCCTCCTACGTATCCAGCTCCGCCTCCCCCGCCGGCGTTTTCGTTACAACCTGATGCCCCAGCTCCGCCGCCGCCCCCACCAAAAATCATTCCTCTCGGCAAGATGCCACCCTTTCCAATTGGGCGGTTAGGTAGATTTATGATTTCGGCATCTGTATTTAATTCGATGGCGACCCCGCCTCTACTCCCATTGCGGCCGCAATAATTAGGCCCTCCACCAGACCCCCCATTCCCACCTGAGCCACCAGCTCCACCTGCGCCATAAATGCGCCCGGCGTTCGTGATACGCAAAATCGCACCGTCTGGAAATGTTCCCGTGTTTAAAGCAGGAAGCGTAAGATTAAGAGAAGTTATCAATACTCCCTGACCAATAGATAGGTGATACTCTCCTCCTAGAATAGGATTTCCAAATAACTCAGATACATTCACGTTTGTCATCGAGCGAGTGATGGTAATTTCTCTACCCACTAGGCGGCCCACGCCATTATCCACGGAACCGCGAATGGGTCCAGTTCCGGAATCATACAATCCACTAGGAATATTGGTGGCATACCCGTTTAATTTTATTGCCAATCCTGCATCGCCACCTTTGATCGATGGCCCGAAAACACAATCGATTCCCTTTTTTCCCGATACTCCGAAATTTCCACCCACGCCTCCGACCACGCCTCCGACCACGTTGGAGAAAGCAAGCCCCTGGGAATAGCTCCCACCTAGTCCCCCAACTTCCGATCCCGGCTGGCCGGCAATTCCTGTTCTAATTTTGTTGTCCTGCCCACAAAAGAGAATCTCATTCCGTTTGGAAAGTAGGGAAGCTCCCGCTCCACCCACGCCGCCAACCGAACCTGCACCACCACCACCGCCGGCATTTCGATTGCATCCGGAGGAGCCTCCTCCGCCACCACCACCGGCAAAAATCTCTCCCTCATTCTGAATTTTTAGAGGAAAATTCAATTCAATGCTGTTTCCCCCTGGTTGACCATCTCTTCCGCATAGTCTGGGGTTACTTCCGGAACCACCATTTCCTCCTGAACCACCAGCCCCTCCGGCACCTAAAATTTTTCCGAGATTTTTTAGAGTCACTTTACTACCTAACGGAAATATTCCCGTAGCTAATGCGGGTTGTGCGATATTCGCTGAGCTAATGATGACACCTTTATCGATTATAACTTCATAGACTCCAGGAGCCATCGGGTTTTTGAAGAGGGCCTTGAGATTGATATTGCTTGCGGACGTATTCACGTGGACGACAGACTTCCCCACTGTGGATTCTAATTTATCCGTAACGGTAACTTCCTCACTGCAGATATTGCCATTATTTCCATGGCAAAGTACCATACTTTGTCCCGCTTCAACCCTTACTTCAGCGGTCGTTGTTTCGACTGTGGTTCGACGATTGGTTTCACAGAAAATATTATTGGTGTGCACGATATTGTAAGCATGATCTCTGTGCAGATGGGCGCAGGTATCAAAATCCTTCTCGTATTCGATCAAAACCTTTTCTCTATCCAACTCAACCCTGAATAATGTGACGGTATCTGCCGCTGCCAAAGAGGACATGATTAGTGTTAGAACAGATGCAAACCTTGATATTTGTTTAAGCATAGATTTATTCTCCGTTTCTTGATGACTTATCGGCACCAGGTTTCCCCATGTTAAAGATAAATTTTAAGGCCATATGAATCATAGCCTTTAATTGTGAAGAAATTATGTGGGAGGTGGGAGCTGCCTCTAACTTATACAGGGATAATCTCCCTACCATGGTAGTTTTACAGTGATATAATTCTTTGAATTGTTTTCGAAATCGGTAAAACCCAAATTTTTAGCTGTAAATGAATAATACAAAGATGAAGCCAAATATTTTTTTTTTGATTTAAAAAGAGACATTAGCCATTAATCCCTGCTTATCGACCTCTCCCGTAACCTAAAGCGCTATATTTTCCAAGATCCTTGACCCGTGCTTCGTCACAGTCGAAAAAAGTACTCGACGATGCTTTTAGCATCGCCTCCGTGCTTTTTCCTCCCGTGCTTTTTTCTCTCGTTCCTAGCTCTGCCCAAGCCTCGTGCAAAATCTTAATGCTTTAGCTCATGAAAGAGGTCTACTGACATCACATCGTCTAGATGTTACTATTTTTTTCAAATGCACCCATCACCTATTCAATTACAGGACATTCAAGAGGCGCAACAGCGCATAGCTCCTTATATTAGAAATACACCCTTAATTCGGTTCGACTATTTAAGTCGAGCCCTACAAAAAAATATATTTTTGAAATGCGAAACTCTCCAGATCACCGGATCCTTTAAAATCAGAGGAGCGGCCAATTGTATTTTAGAAAACTTAGCTCAGGCTAAAAAATCGGGAGTCGTAGCTGCGAGTGCAGGAAATCATGCACAGGGAGTCGCAGCGATTTGTCATCAGTTAGGAATTAAGGCTACGATCGTAATGCCAGAAATGACTCCAGCTATTAAAGTACAAAACACTTTAGATTGGGGAGCTGAGGTAGAACTTGTAGGTAAAGTTTACGATGACTCCTACGAACATGCGATGAAGCTATCCATGGAGAGGGGATTTTTATTTGTGCATCCCTTTAAGGATCCTAAGGTCATGGCAGGGCAAGGAACTATTGGATTAGAATTGGCTGCGACCCCTCTTTTTCAGAACACAGAGGCTGTGATTGTATGTGTGGGCGGAGGCGGAATCGCAACGGGTATTGGAACGGCGTTAAAGGCGCTAAAGCCCAGCATTAAAGTTTATGGCGTTACAGCCGCGAATGCTCCAGCCGCTTATAAATCCTTTAAAACCGGAATTGCCACAAAAGAGATGCCTAAGTTTACCTTGGCTGAAGGGGTCGCTACTAAGGGACCGGATAGTTTCATGCTCGAGGCACTAAAGGCTTCTGTCGACGATATTTTTTCTATTTCAGAAGAATCGATTGCTCATGCTGTGGCACTCGTCGCTGAACATGGCAAATTGGTAGCTGAAGGGGCAGGGGCTCTTTCGGTGGCTGCGATTTGTGAGGGATTGATTCCAGAAAAAAATATTACCGCTATTCTTTCGGGTGGCAATATCGATCTTCCCGCACTTTCTATGGTGTTACAACGAGGTCTTGTAGAACAGAGTCGACTCATTCGTTTAATTATTACTGTAATTGATAGGCCTGGTGGGCTTAATGCCCTCACTCAAGTTCTGGCAGAATCGGGTGCTAATATTTCTCAGATCTATCACCAACGAGCAACTCTCCATACGCAGATCGGCGAGACGGAGGTCGAGGCCGACATCGAAACTCGCGGAGTAAAACATACCCAAGATATTATTGAACTTCTAAATAGTCGGGGATTCAAAGTTAATCGTGTGTCGTAGGTTTTATTTAAGAGGCCGCAGTTCTATTTATTTATTGGGTTTAGTTTCTTTTTGTCTTCTTTTTTCATGCCGTACTTTCGCGAACTCACTTAGTATTGAAGGGCGATATGAATTACAAAATACTGCTCGAGACCTCACTACGATTACCACTCTTTATAATAGCAATCCTATTGGAGGGATTTATTTTCAAACAGGATTAAGACTATCGGCCTCTGTAAAAGATCTGGAGACGGTGGGATATGAAGCCATTGCCTTAGTGCCCTGGTTTTCTTTTCTGGAGAACTCATTGCGACTTTCTGAAGAGAGCTGGCTTAATTCGACGAGCGAACAAACTCATCTGCTTTTTTTAACTACATTAAAAGCGAAACCTATTCGTCAGTGGGAACTATTTTTTTCTGGGGGCTGGTACCGGCGGTTTGTAAGATTAACTAAAACGTATCTACTACCCGCTTTAATCGGGCCGAGTTATACCGAACATGATTTTGCCATGGCCTTAGGAACCAAGATCTCCTTTTCCTCTAAACTGTCTACCCTTTTTAAGGTGGCTACCTTCGAAGAACTTTCAGTTTATAATCTCAATAATCCCTACGTGCAGGGGGAGGTCCTCTACCAACCGGTAGCGCAGGATTGGGAACTTTCTCTATTGTTTAGGCTTCGGTTACTTTTAGGTTTTGGCAGAATGGACAGTTTGACGACGGGAGTTACTTATCGAAAGGCTCTTCCCTAATGGCTTTGGTGGGAGTTAGAATTTATGTTTCAAAGAGCGATTAAGTATGCTTTTCTTGATTTGATTTGTTCCTGTTGAGAGAAATTTGGGACCCCTTTTGAGGCCCCTTGGCATCTTTCGACAAGAACTATTTATTTGTGTGTTTTAAAAGAGTTCTCACTAGCATAATAGTTTAAAAATAAAAGTGGAAGCTCCTTAAAGGAACCTATGCGAAACCCATCCTTAGTTTTAAGTTTAGAATCCTCCTCTACCTTTGCGGATCGTCATATCGGTCCCAATAAAAATGACACACAGGTCATGTTGAAGAGCTTAGGATTTTCCTCACTTGAAGAGTTGGTTCAAAAGGCTATTCCAGATTCTATTCAGATTAAGAAAAAACTTTCTCTCCCCGAGGCTCTAGATGAAATATTAGCGTTAAAGGAATTAAAGGAGATAGCCATTCAGAATCAAGTTTATCGGTCCTTTATTGGAATGGGTTATTCCGATTGTGTGATTCCAGGTGTGATTAGCCGAAATATTTTTGAAAATCCAGGTTGGTATACGCAATACACTCCCTATCAGGCTGAAATTTCTCAAGGACGATTGGAGGCACTTCTTAATTTTCAAACCTTAATCACCGATCTTACCGGTCTTGAAATTTCTAATGCCTCACTTTTAGATGAAGGGACCGCGGCGGCAGAGGCGATGTCACTTTGTTGGGGCCAAAAAAATAATGAATCTGTTAACAAGTTTTTTGTGTCGTCGACAGTTCATCCGCAAACTTTAGCTGTTATCTCGCAGAGAGCAGAACCCATTGGGATCGAGGTGGTGGTGGCAGACCCTTCTAAGCACCAGTGGAACGCCGAATTTTTTGGTGGCGTGGTTCAATACCCAGACACCGAGGGCACTATCACCGACTATACCGCCTTCATCGAAGAGGCTCACTCTCACGGTGCCTTAGTGATCATGGCGGCAGATCTTTTAAGTTTAGTATTACTAAAAACTCCAGGTGAAATGGGTGCGGATGTGGCCATTGGAAATACGCAGCGCTTTGGAGTTCCGTTAGGATTTGGTGGACCCCACGCCGCCTATATGGCCACCCGTCTTAGTTACCAACGGCGCTTACCTGGAAGAATAGTAGGGGTCTCGAAAGATAGAGATGGCAATCCTGCCATGCGATTAACTCTGCAAACTCGTGAACAGCATATTCGTCGAGATAAAGCGACGAGCAATATTTGTACGGCTCAGGTGTTGTTAGCGGTGATGGCTGGAATGTATGGAGTGTATCATGGGCCAGAGGGGCTCACTAAAATTGCCATACGTATTCATTCGCTAACCGCCCTTTTACA
>SHZA01000037.1 GCA_009692515.1 Bdellovibrionales bacterium | reverse complement strand
GGAATAAGATTGGCAGGTATCGAGCTTTGAGTTCTTAGTGCCTTATAGTAGAGAAAATTTCTAAGAACTAACTTTACATAATTTCGTGTTTCAGAAACGGGAATAAATTCGACAAAAATATCTAGGGGTTGATCGCCAAACCTCTGCCACCAACCACTCGTTCTCTTTAATCCTGCATTATAGGAGGCCGCAATGAGTGCATAATGGGGGGCTAGTAACTGTAACTGGTGGAGATGATAGGTAGAGAGTTTTAAATTTTCTTCGACCTGAAATAAAACCTTATCTGTAGAATAGGGTTGATACCTCCAACTTTGACTTAAACTGCGCGCCAAAGAGGGCATCATCTGCATCAACCCTCTAGCATCGGTTGCGCTCACCGCCCCTGGATTAAAGGCACTTTCCTGTCGCATGATCGAATAAATAAAGTCTTCATCAACATTCCACTCTTTGGCAAGCCAACTCACTTTGTCTTGATAGGGTCTGGGAAACATCTCTAAAAACTGACTATGAATGACCGGCGTCCATTGTGAATCTGGATTTTTTTTCCCACCGATAAGAATAGAAAATGTCTTCATCGATTCTAGATGATTTCCCGACGCTCTATATAGATGCGCCACATAAAGTAAGGGAAGTAGATTCTTCTCTGGATTATCCTTAAGGTCTAGAACCGCCTTGGCCAAATAAAGATTGGCATCTTTGTTGAGACCCGTACTTAATCTCGCCTCTGCCTTTAACAGATATTGATTTGAAGATGAAGGAACTGAAAATTCATTGGTCAGATACCTACCCACCTCATTAGCGTCAAAGGCGGGAATATCAAACCCCTCACCCTTTTCACTCTGGGCGAGATAAAGATAGTACCCGGGTAAGGGCAATGCCTTTAATTCTTGAAGTTTTGTATTGGCCAAAATGGGATCGGTGAACTTTGCAAAACGATACAACCAATAGGTTTTCCTTGTCCTACTAGATAAAGAGTCGTCCTTATCACACTGGGAATTTAGTATTTCAAAGGCTTTGGCAGATTCTTTTTTTGAAAATTGGCTTAGGGCTAAAAGAAGAGCTGCATTAACCGCTTCAGGAGAACAGCTATCAAAATCTTTTATCTTTTGATAGGCGGCTGTAATCGAGTTAATCTCCCCTACATCATGAGTGATTTTAAAATAAAGATTAAGAACCTTCAGCCAATCGGCATGTACACTATTTTTTTCAATCTCCGTATTGGCTACAAGCTCTCTAGCTTTGTTTAGCGCTCGCTCATTTTCATCTTTGTTCCAAAGCTGATAAATTTGAGAGTAGTTTTTTTTCAAATTGGGATTCACAAAGTTATTTTTCACTTCGTCTGGCGAATCTATTTTTTCAAGAAATAGTTCCGTTTTTATAGTTTCATTTTCATTAATTAATGGCTCTATTTCGGAACGAATCTTTTCCGTTTTTTCTAAAAGAGTCTGAAATCTCTCAGACCCAAATTTGAGATGTTTAGCCTCAAGTAAATAAAGATCCATTAATCTCTTTTTATCAAAAGGTGTCGGGGTCTCTTTTATTTCAAGCAGGCGACATTCTTGTAAAGTACTGGAGGAAAAAATATCATCCGGATATTTTTGGAACGTTGCAGGAAAGCGAATGGGTTGATGTTTAGTGGCGCACTGGCATAATAAGAGAATACTTAAAGAGGTAAATGCAAACAGCCGAAGAGTCATGATTATATTCTAGCTGAAACCTGTAGAATTGTTAGTTAGCTATTATCGAAAACCGGGAATAATAGCAAAGCCCGATCCGAATCCAATCACAGTGGATTAGGCAGTCTTTACTAATATTAAATAGGAGATTTATTATGAGCTATTTTTCTATAACGCGAAGCCTGCCGATCTTTTTTCTACTATTGGCATGTGGATGCACCTCGTCAACAGAATCGCCCGCTATCAAAGCTCTTGAAAAAAGACTGTCACAAGCACAGGAGGTAGTTTCTAAAATTGATGAGACCATTAAAAAAGTCCCTGAGCAAAACCAGGGTTTATTAATAGAACTTTCAAAGGAGAAGCAACTAGCTCGCTCTCGATTAGAAAGATTAAAAGAAAATCTATTAGTTCTGTCTCCCAAGAAATTACTCGAAGGAGAGTCTGCCCCTCCCCAAGGTCATTAGGCTCTCTCTATGACCGTTCTCAGCTGTTAATTACCTTAGAAAATGGCGGAGGAAGAGAGACTTGAACTCTCAAGACCTTGCGGTCGCCGCATTTCGAGTGCGGTGGCATACCAATTTGCCGATCCCTCCAAAACTTATTGTGGCTCTCAAACTATTGGGTTGTAAAGCTTTCCCTGACTCCCATTCCCAAATCTGTCTATCTCATGATTTAAGATGAAATCACATCTCTCTTATAGGCCTCACCCACCACATCCTTCACGTATCTCGGAACAAGATACCCCGGAAGCTCCCTTCTCATAGCCTCCCAAATTCTTTTTCCCTCCTCTACAGAGAGATAAAATTGAGAGGTGCCTTCAGCCGGGTCGGGATGATGTAAATAATAGGGTAACACCCCCATTTCAAAAAGCTGTTCAGAAAGAGCGATCAATGTCTGGGCATTGTCATTCACCGACCTCAAAAGCACCGACTGATTTAAAACCGTAAAACTATTTCCTAATGCCAAAAGTGCCCTACTTGATTGGGGTGTTATTTCCCTTGGATGATTGAAGTGGGTGACCACTACCGGATGAAATCGACTGCTAGCTAAAGCCTCAACGAAAGAGGGAGTGACTCTAGAGGGCAAGGTCACCGGAACGCGAGTGTGAAATCTCACCCTCTTTAAATGTAAAATTTTTGATAGTTGACTCAAGACCTCTTTTAAAATTTCCTCACCTACCATAAAGGGGTCACCCCCAGAAAAAATAACCTCTTCAATCTCAATCGTTTTAGAAATATAGGCGATAGCCTCGGTGAACCCGCCTGAAAAAAGATCCCCTTTCAACTCATTCAAAAGAGATTTCCTAAAACAGAATCGACAATACATACTGCAATTGGGCGTGAGATGTAACAACACCCGCCCCTTGTAGCGATGGGTGATTCTTAAGGCGGGCTGATGTTTTAAATCCTCTAATGGATCGGGAGAATCGCTATCCGTTTTAACCTGTTCTGCAAATTGAGGAATCGCCTGTAGGCGAATCGGACACCCTGGATCCCTCTTATCAATTAGAGAGGCATAATATTTTGGAATTAAAAGCTGATAGGTCTTAGCGACACCCTGAACACGAAGAGCCTCCTCTTGTGACAAATAGCCATCGGCTACTAGATCTTCTACTCGTCTATAGGCACCCGCTAATTCCTGTTCCCAGCTCACTGTTTTCCCTCTTTAAAAGGAATGATCCTTTGCCTACCGATCACATCCTCATTCTCAAAACTAATCCCCTGCCCCCGATACCAACCCTCAAAAAGATCCCGATAATTGGGCGATAGGAAAAAACCCGATTGCCCCCCCGGCTGAGAAAATTTAGAATTTTTATAATCACTCAAATCGATTACCATTCTCATAGATGCCCCATTGGTGGGCTTGTTAACACGTATTACTAGCCCATCCCCCGACATCTCCCGTTCTGGAAAATTAATAAGCTTACTCAAAAAAACCGGAAGCTGACTGGAAAAGGGATGTCTAATTTTCGAAATATTATTTTTTCCCCAGGTGATATCTTTTAATTCCCCAGGAGAGCCGACTAAATTTTGGGCGGCCTGCACAGCTGAGCTTAAAATCAAAGCATCCCACGAGGTAAATTCAGGACTAAGAAGATGGTGAGGCTGAAGGTAGAGCAGATTTTTTACCACACTATCCTTTGCCACCAGGTTCATGACCTCACTCTGGCGATAACTGGCCGTCTTTTTTACAAAAGGGGCTAAACAATTTCTTTGAACCTGCAGACGAAACTCCTTTAAAAAGGGATAGGCAGAGGATTCTATAGTTACCTTTCCGTCCCAAGTTAAAATATTTGTCTCTATCGCCTCCACCCATGAGTTTTTAACTATTTCACGCAAATCGGCTCTTTTTATCGCCGATAAAAGCCGATCGCGATACCACATGTGAACCGGCGAAAAAATATTATTTTGCATCGCCTCCATGCTCTCTACAGAAAAGGCCTCTCCTTGAGAAATTAGCTCACGAATCTGAAAGCCTCTAGCAGGATTAGGCCAATCATGCCCTAATCGTTCTCTGTCTAAAGGCTCAATCCATAAGTTTTGATTTCCACTGCCTATGAATCCCTCTTTGGGATCCACCACCTTAGGCATGTCATTCCAAGCAAGAGTCCCTTTCCAAGGGGAGTTTGTTTTTAAATGGGTACTAAACCTTCCAATATCGGTGCCCCTCAAGGGAATTTTTCCTACAATCCCCCATCCAATATGGTTATCCTTGGTGGCCACCAAAATATTTTGAACCGGCCCACCCCATCGTGAAAGTCTTTCCCAAAATTGTTCTAAATTTTCTGAGGTATTCAATTCGATCGGATTTAATTTAGAAAGAGGCAGAGGGTCCAGTGCCGTCCATTGGAGAATTCTTTTTTTTGTGGGAGCACCCTTGATATCCTCCTCTATAACCGGCCCCCAAGGGCTATCTAGTACGATAATTTTCTTGGATTCCCCTTTTTTTACATTGATAACCTCTTCTCTAGAGGAGAGTGAAAGGGTCTTTCCTTGAAACCGAAGGGTGGCATTATTAAAATCTGGTTCTAGCTCAATGAAATCCTGTACGTCGGATCTAGAGTTGGTAAAGGACCAGGCGAGATATTCGTTTCTACCAATAACAACGCCAGGAATACCTGGAACCGTGACACCGCGAATATTTAAATCTTTAGCCTTTAGATCGACTCGATACCAAATATTGGGAACGGCTAAATTCAGATGGGGATCACCCGCTAGTAAAGGTTTTCCAGAGATCGTTTTTTTGCCAGCTACCACCCACGCATTACTACCAAAGAGATCGATGTCACGAGGTTTTTCTATGGCATCTGAAGAAAAATTAGACTGCGCCCGGAGATCTATTTCATCTCGGCTAGGAACCTTAACCGAAAAGGGAAAGCCCTTCAGTGCCTTCAGTGGAGCATCTAAAAAGCCATAATCCCAGGTTAAAAAATTAATGACCGAGCTAGGGAATTTTAATTTGAGTTCGTTATAGGCCAGCTCCTCTTCATTTTCAGGATCATTGAGAGCTTCAAACATACTCAATACTACAAGTAATCCATCCTCTACCTTCCACGGTTCTGGATTATAACCGAGAAGTTTTATCTCCCACGGCAACATCTCATTTTGTAAATAACTATTTACCCCTTGAGCATAGGACTCCCAAATATTTTTAGTGCTAGAGTCCATTATGGCTGCGCCCTTTTGCGCCACCTGAAGAAAACCTAATTTTCGATGCAAGATATCTATCTCAATTGCCTTGGCACCGAGAATCTCACTCAATCTTCCCGACATTTTTCTGCGAATGAGGTCCATTTGAAAAAAACGGTCTCTGGCGGTCTGAAGCCCCTGGGCCATGATCACCTCGGGCCGACCTACCCCTTCTATCGTCGATACACCATAGGAGTCCTTTAGTAGGGTGACCGGAGCGTCAAATCCTACTCGTTCCAAGGTCTCTTTCGAATTCGGAAAAAACAGACTTAAAGAATAAACTCCGCTCCAAAACCCAAGAAAAATAAGCACCGCTAGCAAAGAAAGAAAAATAGAGGAACGACGCATTACCGGCTCAATTTCTCGAATTTACAAAACAAATAAACCTCATCAAATCTACTAGAGAATATCACTTCCAATTTCCAGTGTGATCCGAATTCAGGTCGATCGTTTGTTTTCGATTGGGGTTATTATTATGAACTGCAAATCGAAATCTCCCCGACTCTTTATTCAAGGAAAGATTACAAATCCAGGATACAAAACTCACTAGCAACGAAGCTAAAATCGCCGAGCTCAAAGAGTCTACCGCAAATCCCATCACCACACTCCCTGC
Source organism: Bdellovibrionales bacterium (assembly GCA_009692515.1). Lineage (GTDB taxonomy): Bacteria > Bdellovibrionota > FAC87 > UBA2466 > UBA2466 > UBA2466. The sequence goes on along the minus strand of SHZA01000037.1, from coordinate 18,225 downwards.
GATCTTAAAAAGAAACCCATTAATCACAAGAATAAAAAATCCCAGCGTGACTACCGTTAACGGCAAGGTAATCAGAATAAGTAGAGGACGAATTAAAAGATTTAAAAGTGCCAATACGCCGGCTACGGCAAGCGCTGTCCCTATGCCATCTACATAGATTCCAGAAATCAAATGGGGTGTGGCCAAAATAGTCACCGCAGTCACCAACCATCTTACAAAAAACTTAGGCATTGCTTGAACTCCTTGAATCTTTTTTATAACACCGACCGTCGCAATTTTGATGAAAAATAATCTACCGTCATTACAAGCACTAAAATAACTAAGATGACCGTACATACTTTTTGGTACTGAAATAGTCTCATATATTGAGTAAGCAGAAATCCGATTCCGCCCGCTCCTACCAAGCCTAGCACCACCGCCACCCGTACATTTAATTCAAACCTAAAAAGAAAGTAACTGATAAAATGGGGTGCCACCTGGGGCCATACCGCCCAGCGAATCGTAGAAAGCTTTCCAGCCCCCGCACTCCTTAGTGCCTCTACGGGTCCGGGATCTATCGACTCAATACTATCGGCAAATAATTTCCCAAGCATTCCTACAGAATGAACCGCTAAAGCCAATGTCCCCGGAAAGGGACCCAATCCCACAGCACTCACAAAAAACAGAGCTAAAATAAGAGAATCGATGGCACGATCGGCATTTAGAAAAAATATGGTGACCCTTCTCAGCCATAAACTCTCACAGATGTTACTTGCCGCAATAAAACCGATCGGCAACGAAATAACAGCAGCTATGATCGTGCTGACCCACGCCAACTGAATCGTTAATAAGGTATCGATTAATACTCTAGGTAAAATGTTAGTGTCGGGCGGCCACATGCGCGACAAGAAATCTTTCATGTAGGGAAGTCCTTCGATTAATTTAGTCGCACTAAATTCTACCGCCACAGCGGCCCAATAGGTCATCACAATAACTACAATCAACGAGATGTAGGTGAAACACCTTCGTAGGCTAAAATATTTTATTCGAATTGAATCTGAACTCTGGATCATAAATTCCTTAGTTAATTTAAAGCGTGGCCTTATCTACATCATAGATTTCCTCTAGTATCGCTTGGGTGAGTGACTCTGGTTTGCCATCAAATACCAATTCACCCTTTCTGAAGGCAATAATCCGTTTGGCATATTTTCTTGCAAGCTCTAGTACATGAATATTGACTAAAATCGTAATGTTTTTTTGTTGATTAACCGCCGCTAAAATATCAAGAACCACCTCTGCTAGTTTCGGATCTAAAGAGGCCATCGGCTCATCGGCTAGTATGATTTTAGGCTCCTGTACTAGGGCTCTAGCGATAGCCACTCTTTGCTGCTGTCCGCCCGAAAGATTACGTGCCTTTTCATCATAACGCCCGCGAAGCCCCACCGAATCTAACGTCTTTTTTGCAAGAGTTACATCTGAAGCATAATAACAACCGGTGACACTTCGCCATAATGGCGAATAGGCGGTCCTTCCCACCAATACATTCTGTAAAGCTGAAAGACTTTTTACTAAATTAAATTGCTGAAAAATAAATCCGACCTGTTTTCGCAAAGAGACCAAAGATTTTCCGCTGAGCGTGGTCACATTTTGACCTAACACCTCTAAGGTTCCTGTTCCTGGAGAGTTGGTGCCATTAATGGCTCTAAGGAAGGTGGTTTTCCCTGCACCGGAAAGGCCAATCACCGCAATGAATTCACCCTGAGAGATTTCGATGTTTACATTTTTCAAAGCAAAGGTTTTACCCTCATCAAAACTTTTACTTAAATTATAGGCTTTAATTCCCACCACAAACTCCCTACTCTTACGAACCTAAATTTAGAAATTTTGCGGCATCGCGAATCGAATTAAACTCTTCCGTTTTTGCCGGGACTAAAGAATCAACATGATAAAGATCCTTTAAGATCTGTTTTCCCTTAGGATCTTTTCCCATCTCCAACATTAGTTTTACCGTTTTATCGACGATCTCTGGATACTCAGCTGCAAACTTTTTTGAGGTGGCCATAGTATCACCCGTGAAGGGCTCCGACACATAGATCACCCTTATTTTCTTAATATCATCCCCTTTTAAAAACTGTGTCCAGGATCCGTCAATTCCCTCGGCGTCATTAGAGAAGGTAGCTCCGGCGTCTACCGTTCCATTTAAAACAGCTAGTACAAGAGCATCATGAGCCCCTGCAAAAATCTGTTTACCAAAAAATTTATCGGCGTCGATTCCTTTTTTTTGTTTTAAGGAGGCTTTAGCAAAGATATGGCCTGAGGTGCTAGAGGGATCTACCCAGGCAATATTTTTACCTCTAAGATCTTCAAGCTTCAGATAATTTTTATCACGCCGAGTGATAATAGCACTGTAGAGAACCGCTTTTCCTTTACGAACACATTTTAATAGTACCTTCGCTCCGGCAATCTCCTCGGCTTTGACAAAACTAAAAGGCGGAAGGAAGGCAAAATCGACTCGACCACTTCTTAAGGCCTCAATGAGAGCTGTGTAGTCGGTCGCAATAAAAGTTTTTACTTTGATACCCATTTTGGATTGGTAATAATCGGAAAAGACCCTGCCATTAGTCTCCACCGCTTCAGCATTTTCTGCAGGGTTAAAACCCATAGCAATTTCAGTTTTCGGTGATTTTCCAATTAGCGGCGTGACCAGAAAAAGCACAAGGCAGCTAGAGAAAATGAAACGATGAAAAGTGTTCAAGAAACCTCCAACCCAGGGTAATTAACAGAGTCTAACTAGCTCGGGCGTTTTTTCTCAAAATTAGAAACAATTAGCAATCCTTTTAGGGAAAGAGTTCACAAAATGAGGTACCATCTATTTCCAGGAGAGTCTTAATGTCGCTATACGCTCGAAATGATTGGATTTTAAAGAGTTTCTTTCATCCCTTATCCACCCACGATGTTTTAGATCGCGTCGTACTATTAGTGAAAAACCACCTGGCCGATACAAAAGGAAAAATAAGACCGGTGATTTTACTAGATTTAGACTCTACTTTGTATGAAGTGGGATACCGAACCCTAGCTATTATTAAGGAATGGAATGGGAATCCACCCAGTCATTTGAAATTACAATCGACACTGGATCGAATCGAACTAAAACACATTGGCTATTCCCTTTCCGACATGGCCCTGAATTTAGGACTTCGCCTTTCTCACCCCGATACGGAGGAGGTTTTAAGCAAGTTGAAACCTTTTTGGTGGGATCGCTTTTTTTCAAATAACTATTTGACCCATGATAGGCCCTACGCAGGAGCCGTGGAATATACCCAAGAACTTTTTAATCTTGGCGCTCATTTAATTTATCTAACTGGGCGCGAAGAGGAAAAAATGCAGACCATGACGATTCGAAATTTAACCCGAGACCATTTCCCCATGGATTCTAGCCAGACCACACTCGTTATGAAGCCGAATGGGGCTATTCTCGATGTGGCTCACAAGCAAAATGTAAAACCACTGATTTATAAGACGGGCACTCTTTTAGCCTCCTTTGAAAATGAGCCCCTAAATATCATGGCTCTTTATCGAACCTTTCCAGAGGCGATGCATATTTTTATGGATAGTGTCTACAGCGACAATCCTACAGAACCTGGACAAAATTTATTTCGAATTCACAGCTTTAAAAAAGGCTAATAACCTAAATTTCGCGCGAGGAAATATAGCCCTATGTTTTTTTTAAGAAAATCTTCCTCCTATTTTCTTTTCGGAACCCTACTGATTCCCCTTAATTATAAGTTACCCTCTTGGCACACCTCCATTTATTCCGATATCAAACCCAATACGATTAGCTTCACCGCTGGGTCCCTTTCCATTCATGTGGATAGTTCCAGCAGTCCCCTATTTTATATGTTACCTAAACCGATTCTGGTTAGAACGGTAAAGGTACAGGGTGAGATTTCTGGACTGCCTTCTTTAAAAAGAGAGTCGGAGGACAGTAAGAAAGGAGATGATCTTGCCTTTCGATTGGGCCTGGTGGAACCCTCAGTAGAACCCCCCAGTATCATCGCGAGATTTCTAGCACCTAATTGGATTCGAATTCTTTTGGATTACCTTCCTGAACAGGGAATTAAAACGGTACGGTTTTTAACTATCTCACAAGAAAAATCAATCGGCGCCTTTCGTTTCCATCCGCAAAATGATGTCATTCAAGAGATAGTTGCTTTAAGAAAAAGGACACCTGGAAAATTTGAGATTAATTATAGATTCAAAGCGCCCGCACCTACGAGGGCTCTTTGGATTCAACCCGATGGAGACGATACCCAATCCCAATTTACATTAAAGGTAAACCGTATAGAGCTTGAAACGGTAGAAACCGTCTCTAGAAAAAAGACAAAATAATTTCAGAGTTAGATTAAAGAGGAGACAATTTCAGCTATCCTATCCCCGACAGAATCTACATAATCTTGGGGAGTGGAGGCGCCACCCGTCACACCGATTTTTCTTTTTCCTTGAAACCACAGGGGATCCAACTCGACCATCTCTTCAATTAAATAGGTCTCGGGCTGAAACTGTTTGCAGATTTTTACAAGTTTATTGGTGTTACTACTATTTTTTCCACCCACTACAATCAACACATCCGCTTTTTTTGCCAAAACTTCAGCCTCCTCTTGACGAATACTGGTGGCATCACAGATGGTGTTGTAAACCGCTATATCCTTATATTTTTTCTGACATTTCTCAATAATAATATTGAGGACCTTCACCTCAATGGTGGTTTGGGCAACGATGCCTACTTTGGTAACTTCGATGGGAATATTATCAATATCCTCTGGCTTATAGGTTACCAAATAGTTTTTAGTTCCAAAATAACTGAGAACCCCTTTGACCTCTGGGTGATTCGCATCCCCTACCAATACTAAAAAATAACCTCTACTGGCTAAACTAGCTGCAATTTTTTGCGGTTTTTTTACGAGCGGGCAGGTCGCGTCAACTATTTGCACCCCTCGAGATTTAAAATCTTTTTCAATCTCTTTACGAACCCCGTGAGAACGCAAAATGACCGTCCCACTTGTGACAGCATCGGCATCCTCTACCGTTTTGACACCCTGCTTTTCAAAGTCTGAGATCGTCTTAGGGTTATGAACGATGGCTCCAAAAGAGAAGACTGCAGTCGAATGAGGTTTGCCTTTATCTACCGCTTGCTGGCCCAATTTAATCGCTCGTACCACCCCAAAACAGGCCCCTGCATTAGGCGCGATGGTAATCTCTATGGAATCATCATCAGTAAATTCCAGAGATCTCCTGGACTCTTTATTTTCTAAATGGGTGTCTAAAGTCATGTATTCCCCTCGCAATTAGATTAGCTGGGTTGAGCAAAGATTGTCAATCCAACCCCCTCTTTAAAAATGCCTCTGACGGCATTATTTCTTCATTTTCTCTCGATTAAGTTTTAGTGGGGTTAATCGTGAAATAACCCGAAGACACCTACAGAGCCTACATGAAAGATGATAAATTACACTTCAAATATCTACTGATGAAATTTAGTTGGCATATTATTAGTTTGCTAAGCTTAATCGTAGTGACACTTTCACTCGCCTAGATGCCTCATTAGGCTTCAATTGGGGCCTCTAAAAGTATTGGAATTTGACCGAAAAATTTTTGATAATATTGACTCACCTTCATAAACATAATCACACCTACTATTAAACCCAACACATTAAAAATTACATCCTCACCACTCGGCCAGCGATTGGGAATAAAACTCTGAATCAGCTCGGTTAATCCTGAATAGCATAAGAACCATAAACTATATCTAATTCGCGTCCGTTCAGGTTGTTCTTGAAAAGCAAACATGGCTAAGAACCCTAGTACACTAAAGCTCGAGATGTGGAGGAAGGCCGAGACGGGAGCAGAACTAGTATCTAGTGGTGGATTTAAGGCCACAGAACGCCCCAAAATAAACCATGGATTTTTTAAACATAATTCATAGGTAAGAAGCCCTAAGTAACTCCACATCCAAACCCACCGATATTTGAAAATACTTTTTTTCACAAGAGGTCCTTCACATCAACTAAATGATGAAATATAGAGAAACTGATACACGCACCCCGCTTGGACTAAAACATTATACTACTCCCATCTCTGCACTGCCTCAACGAAACAAAACGATCCCTAAAAAGCTCTAATCGCACAGTGTCTAGGCTTCAGCCATAAAGCCGTTTACCATGGGACAATGAAATATTTACTATCCACAATTTTATTATTTTCAACGGCCCTTTTAACCTTCTCGGTAGCAAGCCATGCGACTCCGACTCCGACTCCGACTCCGGAGGAGATCGTAAAACTAGCAGACGAATCAAGATATCCCTCGGGGCAATTTTCATTTTCTGTGAGGGTTACAGACAATGATGACGGCGAAGGAAAAAAAGAGACCCTTTACCAAGTGCATACCAAAAACTCTAACCAATCCTTAGTAGAAACTAAATCCCCAGAACGTCTGCGAGGCAGAAAACTTTTAATGAAGAAACAGGAACTTTGGATGTATTTACCCACACTAAAAAAACCCACTCGTGTTGGTTTTGAACAGCGTCTAACAGGTGAGGTTTCTAACGGAGATTTAGCTCGAACGAATTTTGCGGATGACTACAAACCCAGATTTTTAGCCGACGATATCATTAATCAGAAACCCTGCTACAAACTACTTCTGACAGCGACGAATAAAGATGTGGCCTATCGAAAAGTTGTTTACTGGGTAGAGAAAAAATCTTTCTTTCCTATTCAAGTAAATTTTTACGCTATTTCTGGAAAGCTACTTAAAACTGGAAAATATTCTAAAATTAAATTAGTCCTTGATAAAAAACGGGTGACCCAATTAATCATTCAAGATGCACTTCAAGGAAAAAAGCAATCACGACTCAACTATTTTAATTTTGTTAAAACATCCTACGATGACAGTTTTTTTAGCAAAGAGTCTCTGAGTGACTAGTGTGTTAAACGTTATGGGTTCCGTTTTTTGTTTTCTGTTTTCCTCATTTTGTTTTTCTACTGTAATTGAATACCACCTAGATACTCAATCTCGTTTGGGATATCACTTAGTGAGTCCCTCCGATCTAAGTTCACATCGACACGAACTAGAATCAAATAATATTATTCGATTTTCAAAAATCTGGTCCCTGGGGGCTGGCCTGCGTGCCTTCGTGGAATCTGCTTACGCCTCCAATAGCTCGCGCTATGCAGATTCTGTTCGCACCCGGGACTCCCAAGATTTTATATTAAGAGATCTTTATCTTCAGTACAAATCGGGCCCGATCACTTTACGATTGGGAAATCAACAAATAGTATGGGGCGAAGCCTTTGGATTTTATTATGCAGATCTAGTAAACCCTAAAGACTTCAGAGATTTTGGAATTGGCCCCCTTGAAAAAAATAGGCTACACACGCCCCTCGTTAATTTTAAATGGAATTTTAAGGAGCACATCCTTCAGCTTTTATACATTCCAAAGCCCTACTTTAATAAAACGGCGTCAATCGGTAGTGATTTCTCCTTCCCCTTCACTCAATTTTCTCAAGGATCTTCTGTGACATTTGACGACGAGAGAATACTACCCATCGGTCTAAACAATGCTGAATATGGGGGCCGATTTTCACCCTCTTTTACCGGAATCGATCTCTCTTTACTTTACCTGAATTATTTTGACAGAGCCCCCGTTTATCTTTCATCAACTGGGTCGGGGGGAATGGTGGTAAAAGGCCGCCACCTTCGGATGGAAACTTTTGGCGGGACCCTATCCTTACCGCTACGAAGTTGGGTTCTTCGAAGTGAACTACTCTTTAATCATGGTAAACATTTTAATAGCTTCGTAGGCCAATTAGATAGCTTTAGGGCCGATGAGGTCATTGCCGTTTTAGGGTTAGATTATATCGTTGGAGATCGTTGGAGAATGGGCATTCAGATTTCTGAAAATTATCGTACGAAGTCGATACTAGGTGCACTCACAGTCCCATCGACTCAATCGGTCACAGGACACGGTAGCGTGACACTCATGGAAGAGACGACCCTCGATGGTCTCATCGCCTACGCTCCACACGATGGAAGTAGTCTAGTGGAATTGAGTTATATGATTCCCCTATCCAAACGCATTGAGCTTTTATTAGCTGCAGATCTATTTAATGGCAGCAAATCGAGTCAATTTGGGTTGTATCGTCCGGCAAGTCGAGGGTATGTACAGATTAAAACCTTTCTCGGAAACGAAGTAAAACTCTAACGCGATTAAACTGCAGTGCTTTCTATAGAACACCTTTGGTCTCTCCCTCTATAGAAACTTAAAACTAAAAAAACACATCGGTCGCAAATATTAGAGTTTTAATCCCAAAAGTTTTACCCATTCATAGGTAATAAACAACGGACCCCGTCCTAAATGACTCACATTAGTGCGAAATGCAGGTTTATTTTTTTCAATCGCATGTCCCCAAAATTGAAAGGCCCAGCCCATTGCAAAGCTAAGACTACTCACAACAAAGGACAGCCCAAAAGGCATAACCGCCACCTCCTCCCCTAGGAGAAACAGAGGAATACACCACACCATCACCGCCCCCGCTAAGCCTTTGTGAACCTGAAAATAAAATAGAAATACACTCAGCAAAAATAGAGTTGCTCCGGAAATTGGCAGATCCAATGGGGCAAATCGAAACCATCCCAAACTACAAAACAACGAAAAGAATATTAATGGAATTCCAATGAAATGGGTCAATCTATTAGCTGGGTTTTTATGATAACTAAGATAGGAATCTAGATCTTGTTTCAATTTTTCATTTCTCAAAACATCTGCGCTCATATTTTTCCCATCTCTTCAGTATGAAATATTGGATCAATATCGACCGGAACATCCTTTAAAGAATCTAGGGCCTTTTGCATCGCAGGGCGTACGATTCCATACTTACCCAGAAGTGTTCTCGCCCTTTCATAATCCCCTTCAGCCTGCAAAGTTAATAGTTCCCGTGTTAGTTTCTTAACCGCAGGTTTAATCTTAGTGACATCAATAGAAAATTTCCCTTGCCTGTCCTCAATGATAGCGCCCTCATCTTGCAGAAAATTAAATTGCAAAGCCACTCCTCGCCCATGAGCCTCCGTAATTCCAAACCGAACACTCCGAAAGGCACTTGCTAAAAAGGTGAGGTACATTGAATTCTCCATCTTTTTATCGATCACTCCCTTATCGATCAAATATTGAAGAGCAAAAAGTCCGGTAATATCGGCCTTCGCCTCTTCAACTGCTGAATAATGGTCCTTTAACTCCATCCGAACATTACTGTCTCTTGTTCCTATAATAATATTATGGGGCCCTATTCCATGCATTAATTCATGCATCAAGATATGGGTAAAAAAGGGTTCAAACTTAACCTCTGTTTGGTTTTTTCGCGTAAGAACTTTTTTTGAAATCTCAGTTAACACTCTGTCGAACTTAGCCTGTTGAATATTTTTCAACATGACTCTCTTACTGCCCTTTTCCTTCACCACCTTTTCGTCATTGGGCAGATTAAATGCGGCCGTGGTCACTCCCCTACGAGCCTCTCCTGCGGCAAAAACTTCATCGACAACTTTAATAGGGGCTAGGGCTGCGATCTTTTTATTTTTAAATCTATCATCCAGGGGAAGATTGTTTTCAAGCTCCTGCAAGTAGGAAGAAAATTTGGCCAATTTCTGTGACTCGTTAACATCGGTGATCGTTACAAAGGCCTCGAAGGCCGCTTTATAACCGAACAGTTCATCTTCATAGGTTTCATAAGGTCCAATCGTCAATTCAATAGGTGAGTCTAGATCCATCCAGGCCACATCACTGGCATAATAATCATCATTCAAAAAGGCCTCGGCCCGGAGTTTTAGAAATTTTCTTAATGTGGCATTTTCAGTCAGTTCCTGAGCCTCATTCAATAGTTCAACTGCCGGCTTTAAAAATTCCCCATATTCCTCACTATAAGGAATGAGTTTTAAGGTTCTATTGCCATCTCTTTTGATCACTGAAAAAAATCCTGTCGCCTTTGATTGAACCGAAGGAGACAAAGTTTTTATCCAGCCTTCAAACTCATTCTTGGTCATATCCTCTGGGTAATAACCTGCTCCAAGTGGTTTTTCTTTTGGAGCAGATTCAATAAACACTTTATTACTATCCATTCTAGACCAGGGGCCACGATTTTGGTCGAACAGTTTTAATCTCTTAATTCCTAGCTCTGTTTTGTCATCGATTATTTTTTTTCGAAGCTGTATATTTCCAGCCCATACCTGCTTGTCATAAATAGGATCCATTAATTTCGCTGCCAAAATTATTTTCTGAAGTGCCTGTTGGTCCTTTTTAGTAAGTTGATGAGTGGCAGCCTTAATTTCTAATGGGGCTAATCTTGAGATTTTGAATTTCAACTCCTCAAGCTCCACCCTCTGCCCATCAGTTTTTTGTACCTTTTGTGCAGCGACCGTAACCATTGAAATCGATAAAAGCCAAATCAAATATCCCATTTTATTTTCTCCAGTATTGCCTAACCAGATATTATGATACCCACAGCGCAGCGGCAACAGGAACCTACAGATTGTGAATGGGAATCCAAAGAGCCACTGCAGAATGATCACCCGCCACGACCTTTAGATTAGGATATTCTGTACTCCCTAGTCGAGATACCCTTAGTAGTTCAAAGGGCAGTAAAAGACACCTTTTATGCGTGTGCCTTTCCGTAACGTTTAAATGCCCCTGTACACAAAAAATAAAGTGCTCCTGGCCTGATAGCGGAAATTGATACTCTTCAAAAGGAGAAAAAAAGGTAGGATAAAGAGAGCCTTTTGTTTTGCCATCAAGTAGAAACAGATTAAAATCTACTGCAGGATGAGTTACCATAACTTCGGTAGTCATGGCTCCAGAGAATTTATAGGGCAAGTACTGAGTCAGTTCCTTTTTCTTGCCCTCTGAGTGATTTAATAACACCGGTCCGCCAGAAAGAAGACACACCCATCTTTGATAAAGCGGAAAATCGGAGAAGGCCCCACTCTCGGTTAACTCAGCTGAACTTAACCGCCAAAGATAAGGGGCACTGGTATCACAGGCCAATTCGGTGGTGATACCTCGGGCATTTTTCCATGGCTGTTTGATAAATTCTTTTGAGGTACCGATTTCCCATTTTAACATATTATTTTCTTCTTTTTTTATTACTACTTCACCTTTTATTTTAGTGTAGTCGAAATAATTTTCGCTAAATACTGGACGGAGGCCTTCTCAGCCGATCGGGCACTTTGCATTCCCATGCGACTAAAAAGTTCCTGGTCCTTGATTAGTTTTTCAACCTGGTGGGCCAACATTTCAATATTTCCACATTCATATACCAGTGTGTTTACATTAGGAACCGCTATATCGGTCGCCGATACACATCCCACCTTATCTGAAGCCACAATGGGTTTTCCAAAGAGTTGTGCTTCAATCAACGACATTCCAAAGGGCTCTTTACTAGAGGGCATTACAAATACATCCATGGCATTATAATATCGTCCTATCTCATCCTGGTTTATAAAACCTACCATCTTCACCCACTCACCTATTTCATAATCGATTATTTTATTTTTCAGAGACGCTTCGAGACTCCCCGCCCCTACAAAAATAGCCCCAACTGCCACCGATTTTGCTCTTAACATTCGTACCATCTCAAGAATATCTTGCGGTCTTTTGTGTACGACTAATTTTCCAGAAAACCCAATCAAAAAAAGATTCGGATCAATATTCAATTCCCTTTTTACGTCGAGCTTACTAGTACCTTTCTTATTTAGATCTTTTAGAAGATACTCTTTATCTACCGAATAACAGATTCTAATCATCCTGCTTTGTGAAACCCCATACTCTTTGTAATAGTTTTCATTGGCTTCACCCACTGAAAAAAAGAGATCTACCCGTTTAAAAAACCATCTCAAAATAAAATATTTTAGAATTTTTTTATAAAGCGACCGTTTTTGTTTTAAAGAAGAGTCCCCTGTAAAACACAGTTTGTATTTCCCAATAGAAAGCAGCGCTAGTTTCCATGAAGCGAGTGAATTATAGCCAAAAACCCATACATAGTCTGGTTTAAATACTGTGACATGGTTCATTAGCGTCGATGAATTCACATTCCAAAAGGAGTAGTTCTGTTTGCTTTCGGTTGGCTTTAACACTACAAATTCATAGTTACCTGTCATTTCAATATTAAATTTTATTTCCTGTTCAAACTGCTTGTCGTAAGAGCTATTAATTCCATGGTTAAACATATAAATAACTTTAATGAAAAGTTCCTTATGTTTTGCCAACTCATTAAACAGCGGGGAAAAATGTTGATTCGGATGGGTAATAAAAATGCAAAGCCGAGTGGGATTCATAGGCACTTTAGTACTAAATATTATAGCGAAGCGCCTCTATAATATTCATTTTAGAGGCTCGATGAGCTGGAATGACCGCAGCCATTATAGTAATACCTAGTCCTAATAAAGAGGCCTTAAGGATTGCCGAATACAACACCTCAATCTTAATGAAGATCGGAGCACTAGCACCAGGAAATATAATGGGAATATTCATCGCGTTAAAACCTTTGGCGATACAGATAGCACCTAATACGCCCAATAACACTCCGCCTAAACCTAGGAATAGGCCCTCCATTAAAAATTGAAACACTACCGCCTCCCGTTTTTCTCCGAGAGCTCTGATCGTTCCGATCTCTCCGGTCCGCTCTAGAATCGACATTCCCACTGTGTTCATAATACTTAAAAGAACCAGCGCCATCAGAATAAACTGCACCATGGTATTTTGAACTCGGTTAAACATTGAAACTTGCTTATACAAAGTGGCAATTTGATACCAGGTTTTAACCTGAATATCGGGATCTATTTCTGCCAATACTGTACGAACCGAGTCCTTCACCATAGTAGTATCCCATGATGATTTGAGTCCTACGACAATTTGTTCCACAGCGGTCGTATCTAAAAGTTCTTGAGCCGTCTTCAAAGGAATTAAGAGCGTACTATCATCAAATTCTGCAATATCGGTTTGAAAAATACCGCTCACCTCAAAATCCATAGCATTAACAACTCCATCATAAGTGTGAGTTAAAATACTCACATTTGAGTTGGATTTTAATCCAAGTTTTTTTGCTAAACCATTTCCTACCGCCACTTGAAAGGGCCTATTTTTATTTAGAGCCTTGCCCTCTCTGAATTTAAAATGCCTATTTCGCGACACCTCTTTTTGCGGATCCAAGGTAATAATCCTAACACTCATCGACTCATCACCTTTACTTAGCAATCCAAAAAATTCTAACTTGCCTGCTGCATATTGAATGCGTTTATCCTTCAATAGTTCTTTCAAAACTTTCTGGTAACTTTTAATTAAATTTTCCTTCGGTTTATTGCTCTTTTTTTCCCAGAAATTTCTTAGTGCCAATTGTAAATGGCCTGTTTGTGTCTGAACGGTAGTCTCTCTAAGACCCGAGATCATGTTATGAGTAAATCCCTCAAAAACTACAATTGCAGCCACTGCACTGGCAATCATAAAAACATTCAACACGCTTCTGCGGCGATTTCTAAATGCGTTTCTGAAGGCAATTTTTATTCTAAGCCACATCTTGTATTCTTTCTTCTGAAGGAATCGGCTCCTGCCGACCATCTGACAAATAGGAGATTTTTGTAGCTCGCTTTAAAACCAAGGGATCATGACTTGAAAAAAGAAAGGTCACTCCATTTTCTTCATGAAGACGACTCATTAAATCTAAAATTTCAATCGAATTTTTTCTGTCCAAATTAGCTGTGGGCTCATCCGCTAAAATAAGCATAGGTTTTTTTACAAGAGCTCTAGCAATTGCCACTCTTTGTCTTTGTCCTCCACTTAACTGACTTGGCCGATTTCTTTTAAAGTTTTCAAGTCCTACGATTTTCAAAGCCTCCTCTGCGAGCTCTCTTCTTGATCGATAGGACCTATTCAAAAGTAGTAAAGGATATTCCACATTTTCCAACGCACTTAAGGTGGGAATTAAATTGAAGGTCTGAAAGATAAAACCTAGGTTCTCCGATCGGAATTTTGCCAGTTCATTCACCGAGAATTTCTTTGTGGAGACCTGTTCAATTAATACGTCCCCCTCGGTAGGTCTATCCAAACACCCTAGAATATTTAATAGCGTAGTTTTGCCACTACCAGAGGGGCCTGCAATGGCACAAAAGTCGCCTTTTCTAACCTCTAGACTCACCTGATGGAGTGCTTGATGGGAATGTGACCCTATAGAATAGGTTCGACTCACGCGGTGAGCTTCAATGACTAAAGGGAGGGTACTGGTTAGAGATTTAATAGACATAAAGTCTCCTTAATTACTTTTCGGAACACTGCATGTTTTTTTTAATGGAAAATCTACTAGGGGGATATCCCAATACAGGTGAGACTCAATTGACGCTAAGCGATTCACGACTTCGGTAACGACCCCACGTCAAATGGCGCGCCAGCTCACCTGCCTTGCCCAATGAGCCTGCCACTCTACTATTTTCAATATTTAGAGTTTACAAAGGGTCTATCAAAAACCAAAATAGGTAGGATGATCGAGCCTAGAAAAATATAGTTTTTTCTATTTTTTTTAAATCGGTTCGGTGCATTATGAACTAAAAAAAGGTCGGCATTGGGGAATTCTATTTTTCCCTCTTGAATATAGTTAAAAAAATAATCTCGGTTTACAAAATGGGGCAGGACGTCGTCCTCTAAAACAATCACCTCGTTTAACCCTAACTTTAAAATATATTCATAAAGTTGCCTATGCGCCATTGCGCAGGCCACCTCTCCTCTGGTGGGTGCTCGTCCTAGTCTCTTTATGGCCTTACCCGATTTCATCGACGAACAATAATCTTCCTGAGTAAGATCTCTTTGATCCTGTGCCTTGCAAAAACTAATGGCAAAACCCAGGTCTTCGACCCATTTTGTTTCAATAAAGGCCTATCTTTCAATCGCTCGTTCTAAATTGATAGCATAAATGGGAATGGACTATCTGGCTTTTTTGGAAGGGGTGGGTCGGTTCAATAGACCATCGGTTCTCTCCAACCTTGTAAGGAATCTTATACGCCTTTTAAAAGGTCTAGACAGATATTTTATAATCGAAACCACAAATATAATTTTATTTTCCTGAGGGCGCCCGATTTTTCTGCATTAACCTTTTCATCTTGAATTCAGAGGCCTGTAGCGTATTTTTCTTCCAGAGAAATGTAAAACGATCTCGGTATTTTTGAATAACGTCGACCTCAGTTAGAAATATACAGTTTTCAGAATTTGATCGGGATGCAGTTCCGGTCCAGTTAAAACTACCGGTACCGACAAGCCCGTTATCAAATACGGCAAATTTATTATGTTCTATTTTAAATTTACTATGCAGTTTTACTTCAAATCCTTCATTGGCTAGAGGCAGCACCAATGAATTCCTATGGGAGGCTTGAGTATAGTCGGTAAGAATCTGAACCGAGACCCCTCTTTTTTTTGCTTTTCTTAAAGCCTCGGCCAATTTTAAATTATTAAAACTGTAGACTACAATTACAATCTCTTTATTAGAATCCTGAATCGCCTTTACAATTCTGTTTTCACAATCTGCAGAGGGGGAAAAATACACCTCGATCCCCCAACTACTTATCGGCAAAAAAAGACTTAACAAAAATAGAACATGTTTTTTTTTCATTTTATTACAATGATCTCTCCATGAGGAGTTAGCACTTTATGAGGTAGCGCCTTATCATCGCCCCAAGTACTCACTAATGTCATACTTGAAGCCGTTCCACAGGAGTTACTCGCGCTCAAGTGATATTCGGTGGTCCGATTAGGTTTCGCAATAGGTGAACAGCTTGTAGGATCTATTAATCCTTCGATAGGTGCCCATTGACATGTGACACCGGTTTTTTGTTCGGCACCAATTTTAACCGACTCCCCTATTTTTATTTCATGAAGATACACCTGAGCAACATCGGGGGGAATACAGGTAGGTTTGTACTGAACCACCTTGGCACTCACTCCTAAACCACGGTTTAGTTTAGCATCTCCACACTCCCACTGAATTTTGGAAACGCCATTGTCTCCATGAGTTTTGCCCCATGAATTCCAGACATGTGCATTCGTTTTTCCGTTGCTATTATCCCAACCCACCACCGCTACCATGTGATTTCCACTCGAGTTGATAGAGCTGCAGGAGTTGTAAATTCCATCTCCAGAAATAGAATAGGCCGCTACCGTTACCACTAGAGGGCCTTTTGACTCATACATGGCAGACATCATCTCCTTCACCTTAGTTCCCTCTCTGAAATTTCCATTGGGTTTTCTTTTTGCGAGTGAGTATCTTTTAGAATCTCCGACATAAGGAGTTGAAAGCATTTTCGGTTCCCATCCCGTCGCCAAAGAGGAGGAGTTGTACTTGCACTGTTTATCGTAGGCCGCATAGGGAAAATCGGCCTCTTCAGGAAGTCCATGCAATAAAAAATCAACCGCCTTCATATACCCTCCATAGCAAGACCCTGCCTTAGAGCAGGACAAAACCGTTTGTATCGAGTGATCGACTACTTTACCATCGTGAACAGCGCGAGCTATCTCTAATCCGTGATGCGAAGACCAGGCCCAACAATCTCCACATTGCTGTTTTTTGATCTCAGGAATTCCACCTACCATCATTTCTCGCAAATCAAAGTTCGAGGGAACCTCTCTCTCTACTGGAACAAACCATTGTACGCCGTCTTGATAGGCCCAATCCTTTTCAGCTAATAGTCCGGTTTTAGATTCCAAGGCTTCAAAAAATAAAGGATCTAATTCCACCTGAAAATTACAGCTGTTATTAGCACTCATTCCTACAGAATTAACCGCCCCTTTTACCACTCCCGAACCACAATCCTTAACCAGCTGTTCCAGTTCTTTTTTTGAGGATCGATGTTGGACACTCTCTAAATCAACTGAGGTCGGCACCCGTTTTAATACCTCAGAGGGTAGATTCCCAGCAATCAAGAGGGTTAGAGTTGAGAATGCGAACAAAACAGAGATAAAAACACCTGTGGTTTTCATACTGAGTCTCCTTGAAATTGGCGATTAATCTTTTTTTGAGGAAAGAACTACTTTAAGATTACGTGAAAGGAGTGGAAACACAAGATGAGAAAGCTATTAACACCTGTTATAGAAAGACTCGGCCCTATTGTTAATTCAGAGTTATTTGCTGACTAAAACCTCCAAAGTAATTAGGGTACTGACATGCTTAAACATCTTCTATTGTTGCCATACCTATTTTTTTTCCTATTATTTTTATGTGAAGGTAAACAGGCCATGGCATTTGAAGAACCTAAATATCAGCTCGTTGAAACATTTGAGAAGATTGAGGTGAGAAGCTATTTTGAATATTGGGTGGCCGAAGTGGAGGTAACCGGAGACCGCAACGAAGCGGGTTCCGCGGGGTTCAAGCTTTTAGCGGCCTATATCTTTGGGAAAAATTTAGGCAATCATAATATTTCCATGACCGCTCCGGTAATTCAGACAGAACATATTCCCCCAGAATTAGGCACCTCACTCATCACGCAGAGCTATGAGGGTTCCCATCGCAAATGGACAATTCAATTTACAATGCCCTCCAAATTCACATTAGAAACCCTTCCTAAGCCTAAAAATTCGCGGGTCCATTTAAAATTAATTCCAAGAAAAAAGGTCGCTGTAGTCACCTACTCTGGCAGGTGGACCGAGGCTAATTACCAGGAGAATCTTGAGGTTTTAAAAGCCACACTCGAAAAAGGAAAATTCACACCTGTAGGGGAGCCTTTTTGGGCGAGATATAACGCGCCTTATACTCTTTGGTTTTTACGAAAAAATGAAATTCTCATTCAAATAAAATAGATACCTGGCCCCGAATAAAGGGTAAGCCCGCCCTAACCAAGGGTAGGGGATCTAGGCGGTTTTAGTTATTAATAAATATTCTTATAGAATGATTTAAACCGGCGCTCAGATTTTTTTTTGAAAGATGGTTTTTTTAAAAAAACCCTTACCGAGGAACCGAATACCCATTCACATAGGCCAGATAAAGATCGAGATGGGCCTGTAAAAAGCGGTCCTTTTTTGTAGTGACCCAAACCTTCCTAGCCATTCTAGATAGGTCGTGTCTGATTTTTGCGGCGGTAAAATTCAATACAAATAGCGGATCATTTTCATTGCGCCGCCCACTTCGAAATAACCGCTGCGCCATAGAAATCTTTTCTACCTTAACGGCAGTATG
>SHZA01000036.1 GCA_009692515.1 Bdellovibrionales bacterium | reverse complement strand
TGTTTTTGAAGGAGTGGCTACTAGACTTTTTAGAAATAACTGATTAAGTTCTTCTTTTATCAGCGAATCTAAATAGGGCTGGGTAGCTCAGTCGGTAGAGCAAGGGAATCATAATCCTTTGGTCGGGGGTTCAAATCCCTCCCCAGCTACCAAATCCCCTTCCATTTTTTAACTAAGAATACGTTCCCTTTTAGCATCGTAGAGAACCGATTTTTCTCTTTGTGCAGAGATGGTCTCATTTAAGACCTGAATCTGATAACCAGTCTCTTGAATATTTTCTAGTGAAAGGTAACCGTACCCAATAGCTTTATTAATCGTGTAGCCAAAACCACTACTGGTAAGGAGTCCGACGGCCTTTCCATTTAATAAAATGGTTTCTTTGCCATGCATGGGAACCGCCTTATCTAAAGTAAAGCAGCAGAGCTTACGCGAAGGCCCCTTTTGTTTCTCTTCCCATAGAGCCGCTCGGCCTAAAAATTCAGGTTTATTAAAATCAACACAGAAACCCAATCCCGCCTGAAATGGAGAATAATCTCCTGAGAGCTCGGCACTCCAGTAACGATAACCCTTCTCTAAGCGACAGGATTCAATAGCTCGATATCCCGCATTAATTACATTGAATTCTTTTCCCGCATTCCATAGCGCTTGATAGACGGCTACAGCAGATTCTTTTGGCATGTGTAATTCCCAACCTAACTCACCCACATAGGTCACACGTGCAGCATATACCGTAGCTCCTGCAATAGTAATAGGAAGCACCTGAGCAAAACGAAAATTTTCGTTAGTCAAATCGGCCTTAGTTACCTTTTGAAGTAATCGACGAGAAAGTGGACCGCAAACATTAATTACAGATCTCAGTGGAGTGACATCGGTGATAGTAACGGAATCATCTTCGGGCATGCGGTCTCGGATCCAGGCTAAATCGTGAGTTCCAAAAGCGGTACCGGTCACAATATAAAATTCCTCATCGCCCAATCGATGAACTGTGACATCTGCCTCAATTCCACCCTGGTCATTACACAACTGAGTGTAGGTCAAATACCCTATCGGTTTATCCACGTTATTAACCACCAACCGCTGGAGAAATAACAGGGCTCCAGGTCCACGAATCTCAAATTTGCTAAATGAACTTTGATCAATTAATGCCACCTGCTGACGAATAGCCTGATGCTCTTTCCCTACAACCTCGTGCCAATTAGGCCAACCAAAGGTAGGGATGTCCTTTGCCTCGACACCTAAAGGTGCAAACCAATTAGGTCGTTCCCACCCATACTTAGAACCAAAGACAGCGCGATGGCTCGCTAAGATTTCATAGAGTGGACTTTTGTAAACATCTCTTCCTGTAGTGTGTTCCTCTTTGGGCCAAGAGATACTGTAATGTTTTCCGTAAAGCTCAAGCGTTCTCTCCTTTAAAAATACAGGATCTCCGTGGTGGCGACCGAATCGAGTGATATCAAGATCCCATAGATCAAGACTAGGTCGTCCATCTAAAATCCATTCGGCCATCATGAGACCCGCGCCACCACCGCCTGCAATTCCGTGCGCATTAAAACCGGCAGCCACAAAATAATTTTTTAGTTCAGGAGCCTTTCCCATTACATAGGTGCCGTCGGGAGTGAAGGCTTCGGGACCATTAATTAATTGTCGAACCCCTACATTAGCTAACAAGGGAGTGCGCTTCATGGCCAATTCTGCAATGGGTTCAAAATGATGAAAATCTGAAGGCAATAATTCTTGGCCAAAGTTTCGTGAAATACCATTTAAAGACCAGGGAATGGGATTGTGCTCGTATCCACCCATGACGAGTCCTCCAACCTCCTCCTTATAGTAAACAAGATTATCGGGGTCTCTCATAGTGGGCAGGCCCTTGGGAAGACCAGGAATCACCTCTGTGACCATGTACTGATGCTGAACTGCAATCAACGGCACACTCACTCCGGCCATTTGCCCCACTTCACGAGCCCACATTCCTGCGGCATTAACAACGATATCGGCCTCGATATCTCCGTGATTCGTCTTAACTACCGTAGCCATTCGATTTTTAACTTCAATGCCGGTAACTCTTACCTGGCGAATAATTTTAATGCCCGAGCTTCTGGCCCCCGCCGCTAAAGCCATCGTTACCATGTAAGGATCCGCATAACCATCGGTGGGAATAAAAGCCGCTCCCACGACACCATCCAAACTCATAATTGGAAACAGATCTAGAGCCTCTTTTGGAGATAGCAATTGCATTTCCATTCCGAAACTTCGAGCTGAGGTCGCAGCTTTTTTTAACTCGATCATTCGATCTTTGGATGAGGCCAATCGGAGTCCACCTACCGTTTTCCAACCGGTGGGTTGACCGGTCTCTTTTTCAAGACGGTTATAAAGATCCACACTGTAAGTTAGCATCGTGGTTACATTTAAGGAGGATCGTAATTGGCCTACCAATCCGGCTGCATGCCAAGTGGATCCGCTCGTTAATTCACCTTTTTCAAGAAGCACCACATCCCGCTCACCCCGTTTTCCAAGATGATAGGCAATACTACAGCCTACAATACCGCCCCCAATAATAACGATTGAGGCCTTTTTAGGAAGGGTAACTTCAGACTGAACTACTTTACTGCTTTTATCCACGTGACAAAATCTCCAGAAGATCGATTTTGAAAAAATCGAGTTAAATGTTTTTCTCCGTAACCACGAAAATCAAAATCGAGCAAAGAAACTGCCGATTGTAAGTAGCCCCAAAAGGCCTCTCTTAAATCTGAACTAAGACGCATCAAATGCAACCTAGCTAAATGGGAGGCATTAACCTCTCCGAAATAGGCCTGAATAACTTTAGTGCAGTCTTCGATAGGTAATTCAAGATTAATAGAAAAATTTCCCAGATCGAAAAAAAGATCTCCCATCCCTGCATATTCCCAATCCACTATCCAAATTTTAGTTTTATCCTTTATAAAATTTCCAGGAAGAAGATCATTATGACACGACACCTGATTCTGATGCCCACCTAAAGCCTTTTCTATAGTGCCCATGACCAGAAGTGCCTCCTGCGCACTTTCAGGAAAAATAACTTTGCGTTTCAAACTATCTTGATAGTACCGGCGAACCGTTGCAAAGGGACAAAAAGAACCGGGAAAAGAGGGGGAGCGATGGATCATTTTAATGACCGCTACCAGATTGGAAAAGATCTCAGGGGTTCGAGCCATTTCAGGAGACAGCGTTTCCCCTTGAAGAAATTCGGAAACTAAAATTCCATGGTCGGGATCCGAATAGATTACAGGAGCAGAAATACCGGCCTTAGCCGCAATCTTAGCCGTCTGGGCCTCATAATGCCGATTAATACCTAGGTGCTCCGTCCCCGTTCCCCCTAAACGAACCACAAGAGATCTATCCCCTAAGATCACCTTATAATTATGATTTGTAATACCTCCAGAAAGAGGACTCATTACGGCTTGGGCGGAATCGAGCCCCAAGCATCTATCCAGAATTTGACGAATTTTCTCTTCCAATGTTCTTCCTATAACCCGATTAAGCTCTTTTTATCATCACTAAATTTTCCATTGCTATACTACTTGCCCAACTCAAGGGAAAGACAATGTTGTGGGGGACGGAGGTAGCCCCATTTTTTAGTGTTGTGGGGGACGGAGGTAGCCCCATTTTTTAGAGATCCCCCCTTAAAGCTCTCTTTTTTTATAACCCTTTAAGGGCTTAATTTTGTCACCCCATAAGAGGGCTATTTGTGGTACGTCAGGTCCCATGTCAATACGATTTGAAAGCCTTCCACTGACTCCTGAAATGTTAAAGGTCATCGCCGATATTGGGTACGTCCAACAGACGCCCATTCAAGCGCAGGCCATTCCCCTGCTTCTTGAGGGAAAGGACGTGATTGCACAGTCCAAAACCGGTAGTGGAAAAACAGCCGCCTTTGCAATCCCACTACTTCAAAAAATAGCTGTGAAGAACAACTTCATTCAAGCCCTTGTTCTTTCCCCCACTCGCGAGCTATGTACTCAGGTAGCCAGAGAAATTCGTAAGATTGGCCGTTCGGAAAAAAATCTAAAGGTAGTCACACTCTCCGGAGGGCATGCGGCCTACTTTGACGTTAAAAGTTTAGAATATGGAGCTCATATCGCAGTGGGAACTCCAGGACGATTATTAGATCTCATCAACCGAGATAAATTAAACCTAACTCATGTTCAGATGGTAGTTCTTGATGAAGCCGACCGAATGCTCGATATGGGTTTTCGCGATAAGATCGAAGAGATTTTAAAAAAGACCCCCGCTAATCGACAAACCGTTCTTTTCTCAGCCACCTACCCCAACACTATCGAAACCTTAAGTAGACAATATCAAAAATCTCCAAAAAGAATCACTATTGATGTGGCTGAAGATGAGATTCAAGCTATCGAGCAAATTGTAATTAATACCCATCCAGCAACTAAAACAGATGCCCTACTCCGATTTTTAGCATCGAGACCCTTAGAATCTGTCTTGATTTTTTGTAATCAAAAACTCACCGTTGGCGAACTCGTTACCGATCTCAGAAAATGTGGTTCCAGCGTCGACAAACTTCACGGAGATCTTGATCAAGGAGAACGAGAAAGAGTGATGGCAAAGTTTAGAAATCAAACCACTAGAATTCTAGTTGCCACCGATGTTGCAGCTAGAGGAATCGATATTGCGGGTTTAGATGCTGTGATTAACTATGACTTTCCTGGGGATCCTGCTCAGTATGTTCATCGCATTGGCCGAACTGGCCGCGCAGGTAAAAAAGGGGTCGCAGTCTCTTTTCTTACCTCTAGAGAATCGGAAAAGCTGGTGGCTGTGAGAGATTATATCACCGCTGAAATTTCTGTCATCGAGGCTACCGAAATTAAAAAAGTGAAACAATCTGAATTTAAAAGAGTCGGCACTCCCACTAAAATGGAAACGATTTCAATTTCTGCTGGCCGAAAAGATAAGATTCGTGCTGGAGATATTCTCGGAGCACTCACCGGTGATGTGGGAATTGCAGGCACCGATGTAGGTAAAATAGAAATTTTAGATCGTGTTTCTTTTGTAGCGATCACTCAAAGTTCTGCCAAACAAGCTATGACTCGACTTTCAGCTGGGAAAATTAAAGGCCGTAAATTCATCGTTCAAATGGTGAGATAAAAAAGGGGACAAGCGACAAGCCCATCCCCCTTCCTTTTTTAATTAATAACGATAACGATCCGGTTTATAAGGGCCCATTAATGGAACTCCAATATAACTCGCTTGATCTTCTCTTAACACCGTAAGCTCTGCATTTAGTTTTTTAAGTTGCAGTCTAGCTACTTTTTCATCTAGGTGTTTCGGCAAAATATGAACACCTAAAGGGTACTTAGTGCCATTAGTGAACAGCTCAATTTGCGCAATAGTTTGATTGGCAAAAGAGGAGGACATTACAAAACTAGGATGCCCAGTTCCACAACCTAAATTAACTAATCGCCCTTTAGCTAAAAGAATAATTCTTTTACCATTAGGAAAGATCACGTGGTCCACTTGTGGTTTTATCTCTTCCCACTTATATTTTTCAAGAGAGGCCACATCGATCTCATTATCAAAATGACCAATATTACAAACGATAGCTTGATCCTTCATTTTGATCATATGCTCATGAGTGATAACTTTGAAGTTTCCTGTGGTCGTTACAAAGATATCGGCCTTATCTGCGGCATAATCCATAGTCACAACTCGATAGCCTTCCATCGCAGCCTGTAAAGCGCAGATAGGATCAATCTCTGTTACCCATACTTGCGCAGAAAGGGCTCTAAGGGCCTGAGCCGATCCTTTGCCCACATCTCCATACCCACAGACAAGAGCTACCTTTCCAGCAATCATCACATCGGTCGCACGTTTGATTCCATCAACTAAAGATTCACGACAACCATAAAGATTATCAAACTTAGATTTCGTTACAGAATCATTAACGTTAATCGCAGGAAATTTTAATTCGCCACGAGCATGCATCTGAATAAGACGATGAACTCCCGTAGTGGTCTCCTCAGTAACACCTTTAATATGAGCCAGACGTGTGGAATACCAATTGCGATCAACAGCAATCCTATTTTTAATAGTTGTAAATAAAACGGTCTCCTCTTCTGAAGTAGGTTTGGAAAGAACGCTAATATCTTTTTCCGCTCTAGCACCTAAAT
Source organism: Bdellovibrionales bacterium (assembly GCA_009692515.1). Lineage (GTDB taxonomy): Bacteria > Bdellovibrionota > FAC87 > UBA2466 > UBA2466 > UBA2466. The sequence continues at coordinate 18,456 of SHZA01000036.1, read as the reverse complement.
GAAGCAAAAGTGTCGCGTCTCCCCCATCATCTAAAATCATGTTAGAGAATCCACCATCAGACCATTCGAAAATACGATGGGTGTAATCCCAATACTCAGCTAAACTCTCTCCTTTAATAGCAAAAACAGGAACTCCTGTCGCAGCCACCGCAGCAGCAGCATGGTCTTGAGTCGAAAAAATATTACAAGAGGCCCAACGAACTTTAGCACCTAAAGATGTCAGCGTTTCAATTAAGACCGCTGTCTGAATGGTCATATGTAATGAACCGGTTATTCTCGCCCCTTTAAGTGGCTGAGAGGCTGTAAATTCAGCCCTAATCGACATCAGTCCTGGCATTTCCGTCTCTGCAATTTTAATTTCCCGATGACCCCAATCGGCAAGTCCCATATCTGCAACTACATAATCTTTAACGCCATGCATATTTTAGCTCCTATTACAGTTAAGTAATTTTTTTAGTGAAGTCAGTGGGTCTATAGAAGGAAAACTACAGAAAAAAACCACTCACCACCTCTAGTCGTGCCCAACACGATGATTTAGTGAGCGCCGTTACAACGATTGAATTCAAGCCTAGGGCAATAGATGCCTTGCAACGCTCCTCGAATTCATCTTTCTAGATTAGATGAAAACGGCCCTTTTTTCTATCCTTTTTGTTTCTAATCTTGTTATAAAAATACATGCCCTCTTCTCTCACAGTTTATTCCTATCGTAGATGCCCATTTGCTATGCGAGTAAGAATCGCTCTTAATGAAAAGGAGATTGCATTCCACATCCAGGAGGAGGATCTCAACCATTTCTCTGAGAAATTAAAGGCCTTACATCCAGAAGTTAAAGTACCCGTATTGGTTGACGGAGAAAAAATAATTTACGAATCCGCAATTATTACAGAGTATGTCAATGACCTAGCACCCGAACACAGGCCCCTCATGCCCTCTCTACCAGGAGAGAAGGCCGATGTTCGTTTATGGACCTACTGGTGCAATCATCATTTGAAACCCGCAATCGACCGATTTAAATATGGAGCAAATCGATTTTCAAATTTAGAGTGTGTCGGGGCTGAAGAGAAGGTAAAACTTCACCTCATAAAACTCGAAGACACATTAAAAAAACAGGACTGGCTTGTAGGAACTAATCTTACTTTAGCTGAGGTGAATCTTTTTCCTTTTGTAAGACAACTTTTTCGCATCCAACCCACTCCAACCTTTCTAAAATCCTTTCCCTTTGTCACCCAATGGGTAGAAAAAATCTCAGCTCGTCCCTCTGTGATTACAGCTCTCTTGAAGTAGTTATAGAGACAAACCACACCCTCATCTGGATAAGAATATAATTATCCAGTAGAAATAGTAGCCTCCTCAGACTCTCCATAGTTAATTAAGTAAGCAGCTGAGTTCTTTAAATCATCTCGCCGTTTGTCATACCTCTGAATCATTAAAGGGGTAGACCACCCTGCTAAGTGTTGTACCGAACGCTGCGTGGCTTTACGATCTAAAGCATTAGAAATACAGGTGGCCCGTAAAGAATGGGGAGAGATCTTCTTTAGTACGCCCGCCTTTTTTGCATAGTGAATCACGATATAGGTGATGGCGTGAGGGTGCATTTTTTTAAGTAACTGTCCGGAGAATGGATTTTTTGTAGGTGTAAATAATGGGGCCTCCATTTGTGTTCTATCTCGTCGACAAACGTAAAAATAATGCTCTAACACCTGTTTTATCTGGAGGGTTAATGGCAGAATGCGCACCCTATGACCTTTACCCCTAACTCGTAATACAGACACTCCCCTCTCCTCGACCAGGTCACCCATATTTAAATTTAATAGTTCACTTTTTCGAACCCCTAAATAAAGCAACACATGAAGAACTGCGTAATGCAAAGCCCCTGCCCTTTTATTTCTTTGCGGAAGTGCCAATATCTTTCTGGCCTCATCATCGGATAAACCATTTAATGAGGATTCCTGTGATTGAGGAAACCCCTTCACCAATTGCGCAGGATTCTCTCTCAACACCCGATTCAATTTCAGCCAATTTAAAAAACTCTTCACTACAGCTAATTTTCGATTCACTGTGGCCTTGGCCATTACCTTCCCATTCAATCGCCCCTCTTCTAACGCCTTTCGAAATAAAATAATGTGATCAGGCCTTAATGATTCTATGTGTTCAGAACTAATTCGCCCCTCTAAGAATTGAAAAAACTGCTTGAGATCCGACTCATAGGCCTTCCTAGTATGATCGCTCAATTGATTCTGTAAAAAGGTGGGAATCTCTTTGGCCCACAACGGCAAAGAGACCAAGTCCTTTCCATACTGTTCGAAGCCACCTGAAGATGCCACCTGCACAAGGCTCTGCAGCCCTATCTCATTATTTGCTTTATAAGAGGCCGAAACATTCCGATCTAGGGTAGGAGACCTCTTTTTTTCGATGTCTGTGAATAGTTTTTGCCATTTAATTTTAGAATGGTTTTTAAGCCAATGAGAAGACCATAAGGCCAGATTAAAAACAAACTGTTCGACTAGATGCTTCATAATTTTAGGCCTAAAATAGAAAGTTCAGCGGTTATTAGCACTATTTATTAGCTATAACTAAAATTATAGCTAATAAACCTAGATTTGGAAGGATTAAAAATGGTTCGCTTTTCATTCTTTTTTTATGGCTGCGCCAGTTTCGCGGTTATTTTAGGGGGAATGGTAGGGTGTGCTTCAACTCCAAAAACTGAGCTTTTTTATACACGTGTTTATGAGGGCACTTATGACGATGTGTGGCTAGCCTCTTTAAAGGCGGTTAACGATTATCCCTTAAAGGTGAGCAACAAAGATTCTGGAAAGATTATTTCGGAATTAGTTAATGGCCCGTATAACGATCTTTTTCTAACCGTTGCAGAGCCCATAGATTTGCCTGAAAAATATAGATATTCGATCAAATTTAATTTTGCCAAATTACAAACGGAAGATAATCGGCCTTTAGTCAGAATTCGCCTGATTAAGGACCTAGAGCAGTTTCATGATTTTTATACCGGTTGGTTACCCTCTCCATCGGATGGCTTAGAGGAGAAATTGTTGCTGTATCGCATTGGTCATATTTTACAGATGGAAACCCAATTAACCCGTGAACTAGAAAAAGCCTCGGAAGCAAAGTGAGAATTTAAGCCTTTTTTCTTATAGGATCTTTTTTCTCAGAGGTTAGCGATTCAATCTCATTTAGAAGCTCTTGTAAACTTTCTTCACTAGAGGCATCGATAAAGACCTCGGAGGGGGAGGTGTTTTCCACAACTTTTGGAATTACATTCATCTCTGAAGGCATAGGAATCTGAGTCGTCTGTGGCGCTAATAACTCTAATGATTGAGCTTTAATGGTCGATTTCAGCTCGTTTTCTACCGATTTTTGAAGTTCAATTTTTGCCTCTAGTAGTTTTGTATGAGACTCCAGTTGAGATGTCTGTTCTTGAATTTTAACCACCTCCTCTTTAAAGGATCTATTTTCAGATTTTAACTGCGTTAATGATCCTATCTCTTCCTTTAAAATATCAAATTCAAGAAGATTAGCCTCAAGCGATTTAATCTTTTCCTCAGTTTCTTTATTTGTTTTTTGAAGTTCCTCCATCTTTATTTTTTCGGGCCCCAATAGGCTTTTCTTTTCAGCTTCTAATGTAGAAACTTTAGCCTCCAGATCCTTTATAAGATCTAAATGAACCTCACTTAATTTATTAAGAGGATCTGTAAAACCTGTTGGCATGTCTGAATTTACTAATGCCACATCCTGTTTCATGAATGGGTTTTGATTCTCAATAACACTCTCAGTTTCTCTGTGCTCTACCTCATTCTCATATTCTGGAAGCACCGCCTCTGAAGACTCCGCATTTCTTATCCTTTTGAAGTAAAACCAAAGGGCCGTTAGAGATAACCCCGAAATAATAAAAAGCTGTGTTAGTAGCAATACTAAATAGAGAGTGGAACCATATAAGGTAGAACTTAAAAATTTCATGATTACATTATACCTAACTTTCAATATCAGCTCTAGTGAGCCGACGAGTTTCTTTTTTCTTTGCCCCTATTTTTTTTGTCGTCAGCCTTTTATTAACCGATCCCCTGGTTTTTTTTGTGGCAACTCTTACTTTAGGTTTATGAAATAACAATTCAAGTTTACTCGTTAATCTCTCTAAAGCGGCTACACGATTTTGCTCTTGGCTTCTACGTTCAGTAGCCGTCACGACTAAACCGGTGGGTAAATGCTTGACTCTCACCCCGCTCATTCTCTTGTTTCTGTTTTGACCGCCAGGGCCACTACCTTTTACATGAGTAATCTCAAGGTCTTCATCTCTAATAATAATCATCTTTCTAGCATAGCAATATTTAACTTGAGAATCTAGTTGGAGACACCGCTATTTTTATCATCTTTAAGAGGATAAAAAAAGGGCCACTATAAGTCTAGCTATGGTAAAATAGATTAATACTGAGCCTTACTTAAAATTTCAGAACTCAAACAATTAATAACACCTAGCGCATTATTAACGCTGTTAACATTGTGAAGATATCTTCATTATTCACTCATTGTTTCTTCACAATTGACCGTTACTAGGTGTGAGACCTTTGGAAACTTATGTATCAAGCACCTGTAAATGAATTTCACGTTCTATTGAAAGCTCTAGGGTACCTTCGTACCCATTGGTGGCTTTTTCTTTTGGAAATTTTTGTTATTTACGGTATTTCACTGCACAAATTTCATAAAACTCCTCCTGTTTATGAATCCGATGCGACCCTTCTCATTGACACTACTCGTCGACAAATTTATCAGACGGTTTTAACTTCCGCCAGCAGCATGAATAATGCCAGGAAGCAAAACATGGTTCATTTATTGTCCAGTCAAGATGTCTTAGAACGATTTAGAAATCAGCTCACTGAGATTTATAATGAGGGTCAACCTGCTTATCTAAAGCCTTTATTTCCAGGCGGAGTCGCCTACCCTGCTGGAGTGTTGCGCAATTGGGTTTCTTTGAGTTGGGATAAAAATAGTGATATTTACAGCATTCACTGCACATCTAACAATGCAGATTCTGCGCATGCTTTGTGTTTAGGTTATCTTAATACCATTCAGAATTATTATCCTGAAATTGGACAAAGAGAATCTTTGTTAAAAAGAGATTTTTTAACACGCCAAATTTCAAGTTTTGTTAATCAGATCAAGGAAAAAGAACAGACTATCGTTGATTACCAAAGAAATAATACAGAGTTCATTAACTTCTTAAATCTAACTACAGATAATCAAGGAATACAAAAACTACGAACCGATAAAAGTAATATTTCTCATCGCATGATCACCAATCGCGCTATTTACAAACTTATTTTAACTATTCCTCGTGCAAAAAAAGGTGAACATACGGCGAGAACCACCAGTATTGCTGTGCTCACGCAAAGAGTTACGGAACTGCAATATCAACTGAACCTAACCGAGCAGTCTAACCATCCCGACAGAGAGGGACGAATCCAACTTATTCGACATGAATTAGAGGAGGTAACTTCCAAGCTAGGGCACCTAAACGAAGAGGAGGTACAAACCTTCATGAGAACTCCGCTCCCGACAGCCGACGTAAGACAGAAGGTGGCCTCTCTTGAATTAGAGTACAAAGCCGATGAAATGAAGCTTGCTAATACTGAAAAAGAGATCGGATTATTCGCTCAGAAAGAACAACTTTTTAATCAACAACGTTTACAATACGAACGGTTTTTCATGGAGCTTAACCACAAGAAAAAGCTTCTTACCAACCTGTATCAAAAACAACAGGAAACTGAATTAGAACTTTCCGCAGGAGGAGCTGAAATATTCAGACTCCAGGAACCCACCCGTTTAGGAATTAGAGTGGCTCCGCTGCTTTCAAAACATATGTACGGATCACTTTCTTTAAGTATTTTTGTGATCGCTATTTCAGTGATTATCTTAATCGCAGGTTTTCCACGTTTAGATAGTGAAGCTGAAGTCCATAGACTTAATTTACCTGTAATTGGAAAGGTGCCTCTCATTAGAAAACAAGGGGCCACAGAGGATCTTCCTGCCTACTCACTCGAATATCTAAAGATTATGAACTATAGAATTATGAGGGAGATGAAGGAGGCGAAGTGTCCGATTATTGTGGTTAGTTCTCCTCATGCGAGAGAAGGCAAAAGCACCGTTACCCATTTCCTAAGCCTGGCATCTCAAAACTCCGTTAGAAAAACACTTCTAATTGATGGTGATCTACTCACTTCACATCCAAATAAGTTCTTTGGTGTGGTCGAGGATCACACACCTGGACTAAAATCGATCTTGGAAAATCCTGATAACATCGATTATCAATCCTTTATTGTAAAAACCAGTTATGAAGGGGTCTATTTTTTACCTCGCGGTGGCCGCTTCGATCCCGGTGTGCTTCCTAACTTCACTAAACCGATGGAACAGGTTCTTTCTTCTTTAAGAAAAGACTTCGATACTATTTATATTGATACGCCTCCTTTATTCTCCTCAAACTTGGCTCACCAATGGTCGGGCCTAGGAGATTTGATCGTTCTTGTAGCTCGAATTTATCATACACGTCCAAAGGACATTGTAGAGGCTATTCAAACCTGTAAAGTTTTCTCAAAAGCTCCAGTAGGACTTGCGCTCAATTGTATTAGGTTATCAGGACCTAATAAGAGAGCCTCAAGCTACTACTTCTCTAAAAAGAAACCCGCACCTCCGCCAAGGCTGGCTGCTTAAGGAATACTAATGAAGAAAATTAACCGTTCCTTTGGACAAGTTATTTTAATGACTGGAATCGTTACCTTTCTATTTCTGGGTTCATTTTCCGTTAGAGCGGAAAATGAACCTCAAAATAAGCTAGCTATCATCACGACTACCGATAAAACTGAATTTGGAATTGCACAATCTTTACAAGATGAATTAGCTAAAGCAGCTGCCAATACCAATCTCTTTCAAACCTACGCAGCTAACTATTCGATTACCGCTTTTAGTGAAGCTGAAATATTGGCCGATTTCCAACAGATCGGTTCCAATATTATTGGCTTTGTGTACCTAGAAAACACTCGCCTCTCCATTTTCCTTTTTGACGCTAGTCGCCCCAAAGAATATATCGTCAGTGCTCAAAATTTCACTACCGCTGAGGGAGCCACACCGGTAGAGGCTGAAATTAAGGCGAGTTTTAATATCGCCTTTCAGGAGGTAATATCTAGTTTTGTAGCCAAACAATACCAAGCGCTTCCAGGAAGCCGCCCAGAATCCAATTTCATTGCACAGGAAGAGGTCTACACTCCTCAGTTTGCACAGGTGGATGTAAAAAGATTATATCGAGAGCTTTCTTCACGAGAACAAAAGTCATTCTACCTGGGTGCCAATGTAGGAATGTCTCGTTTTGAAACTCTATCTGCAACCTCCAAAAAATCTTTCGCAAGCACAGTAAATATTGGAGCTCTTTTGGGTTATCAATTCATTCCTGCGCTTTCGGTTGAATTGGGAGCGGATGCTTTCACCCACTTCATGTTGCATAGTGAATTACGACTTCACCTTCCGATTGGTCAGAAATATGTAGCATTGTCACTGTCGGCTGGCGGTGCTCGATTCATGAGCCAACCCACAGAAAATCTAGGTTACGCAGGAAGTAATATGATCACTCGGGGAACAATTGTCTATGGCCCAGGTTTTAGTATAGACATTCCCTTGATAGGACTTAATATTCGCGCCGAAGGGCGCTACTACACTGGAAAAACCTCGGTATTTTTAGGAACCTATGGAATTATTTATTCCTTGTGAGATTCTTTCCTCTTATTCTTGGTTCTATTAATCTTTTTATATCGATTTCAGTTCTCGCTACTGCATCACCCTCCTCCTCTCTTCTTGAAAGTATTAAAGATGCCGCAAAACGATCTTCCTTAGATCCTAAGCTTGTTGAAGCTGTCGTTGCTGTCGAATCTAACTTTAATCCCTTTGCAACTTCACATAAAGGGGCCATGGGACTCATGCAGGTCATGCCCTCGACTGCAGATGACTGTGAAGTTCACGAACCTTACCACGCCGTGAATAATCTAATGGGAGCCTGTGAGTGTTTGAGAAGGTTAATTAATAGATATGAAGGGAACTTAAAATGGGCGTTGGCCGCTTATAACGCCGGCCCTACTAACGTAGATCGTTATCAGGGAATTCCACCCTTCCCTGAGACTCAAAGCTATGTTGCAAAAATTCTAAAAAAGTACACAAAGCTAAAACGAAGGAAACATCATTAAGACATTCCAAGCCAGAGTAATATTTAGCTCTCTTTTCAGACTTAAATTACAGTGATTTTATCTATTATATATTTTTGGTGAGGGTATCCATGTCCTCGGTGATACGAATAGCTTGATAGGCTGTGGTATCGGTTGAGGGAAAAATGGTTCTCTCATTGCTAGCACAATGTTGCTGTAACTCTGGAAAAATAGATTTTCTAATTGGATAGTCCTGAGAATGTAAAATCACCTGTTTCGCAATCCTCTTTTTAAGATTGATTACAATAGGTGCTTTCAAATTAGCTGTCATTTTTGTAGGGTCTGTGGGAATCGTAATAATACAAAATACTTTTCCCCCCGTCATATTAGTTTCGAGTTTCAAACTCTTTCTATCCTCGTCCTCTAATTCCACTTTATAATTTCGCTCTAAAATTTGCGGCTCTAGTAAGGGAAACGCCACACTTGGCTTTTTTACAGCCTGAAGCCAAAGGAAAAGAGAATCATCAGCTCTTTCTACAAGAACATAAGAATCAATTTTTGAAAAACCGAGCATTCCCTCAGCAAATGTAATTACGTCTTCATCGGCAACAGAGATACTTCCAAAACGGGTCGTTTCAACGATCATTTTCATCTCTCCTTAAAGGCCTATTATAAAACAATTTGATTGGTTATAGAAAATGTTAACTTGGCATCAGTATCTTAGCAACATTTTTTACTAGAATTGGGGTTTGGGATTCTGCGGCAAGCTTATTTTGATCTTGAATAGCGAGATAAACTTCTTCTCGGTGAATTTTGGTGTTACGCGGTGCTTCGATACCTAAGCGAACATGGCCACCTTTAATCTGCACGATTACGATCTTAATATCATCGTCGATAGCAATCGCTTCTCCAATTTTTCTTGTTAGAACTAGCATGATTCTTGACCTACTATTCGGTTACAAAATGAATTTTCTTTATGAAGAAAAAACATTTTTATTTTTTGCTATGCATTATTTTCGGAGATTGTATTTTACTTTAGTGAATATATTTTTAAGGGCGCAGCAAAATATCTGCAGGAGATTCACTCATGATTTTATGCGAACTCTCAAGTGCCGCTCGTAATACTGTCTGATCTCTGGCTAAATCGGAAAACACTTTAATAGGATTAGCCTCTTCTATTTGGGCAATCGCATCTAATTGCTGTATTTTTCCCAAAGCGTTACTTTCAATGGACCGTTCAATCTGCAAAGAGCTCCCTGCAAGCTGCGTTCGACAGAGAGAAAGTTGATCGGTAGCTTTAGTGAATACCTCTAACGAGCCACCTACCAGATCAGGATTGTGTGTCGCTAAACCTTGAATTAGATCCTTCATCGCTTGAATAATATTAACTCCGTCTTTCACGCCTTCGCCTAAAATAGCCTGACTCGCAGACACATTTATTGGGACAAAAACTCCTCTATCAATTTCAACCTCAATTTTTTTTGAATCACCCAAAAAGTTACCTTCAATATCAAAAGCTGGACCCGCAGATTTTTGTCCACCCAATAAGGTACGTGAACCAAACTTAGAATTTAGATTCTGAATAAAATTCTCGTACAGGCCCTGCACCTCGGGCAGGACATGCTTTGATACATCTCCAACTGCATTTCCTACGGCAGACAATGCTAGCACATGAATCTTTGATACCAATTCCTGCGCTTGAGAAATGACGCCATCTGTGGAGTTGATCATATGACTCGCAAGACTCGCATTTTTAGAGATCCCTTCCCTTACAGACACATCATTTTTCTGTCCTGCTACAATTAACCACTCGGCAGGAGCTTGTGAGGGTCTAGAAAGTTCTTTAAGACTACTGGCTTTTTCGCCAGAAACAGCCTCTTTCTCTTTCGCATTTTGAATGTTTCTTTGGGTGGTATCAAAGAATTGTGCAGTGGATACTCTAGGCATAAAATGTTCTCAGCTTAGTTTTTTAAACTCAAAATAGTGTTAAATAGTTCTTCGCCAACTTTCATCGCCTTGGCTGAAGCATTGAAGACGGTTTGATACTGAATCATATTCACCGCCTCCTCCTCTAAATTGACCCCTTCAATAGACTGTCGATAATTTTCTAACTGTTGAACCACATCTTGTTGATGAGAGAGCATATTTCCCTCTCTTTGTGTTTCGACTCCGATTCTTCCAATAAGAGAATTCAACGACTCATTAATGGTATAGTTTTCGTGAGTTCCCAGGTGACTTGTTGCTAACCCTTTTTCATTTTGAATATTAGCAATTCTCAAAGCAATTTCATTACTCCCTGGAGAGTTTCCAGACAATCCCACCGCAATATTCTCATGAGAATTTTTAATGGAGTCATGAAGATCAAAACGAAAGGCGGCTCCTTGCGAGTTATCGCCCATTTCCTTAAAGAAATTTCTTCCCGATGTGCCATCCATTCCCTCTCCATCACGATGAATAGAATTCACTTCGTTGGCAATATGGTAGGCAATCTTATCTAGGTGATCTATTGCAGGGTTTATTACTTTATCTCTCACATGCATCATACCGCCCAATTCACCATCGGTAATGCCAGAGGTAATTTTTCTACCTTCACCATGATTCTTAATAAAAATATCTAAAGAACCGGGGCCCTTTTCTCCGTCGGCCGCGGTTCGAACAGAAAAGAGATCATTAGATTGGTCTCCTTGAACTAGCACACACCCACCGGTAACTACGGAGATCTGGCCTAAATCGTCGATATGCGTTTGAAAGTTAATTTTTTGTGCTATTTCTCGCATCAAAGAATCGCGGCGATCCTCCAATTCTAAAACGGTATCTTTACGGCCACTACCTTGCATAATATTTTTATTAAGAGATGCGAGTTCTCTTGTGAGGCCATTCACTTGAGTCACACTATCTTCAATTCTATAATCTAAATCCTGTTTCATTCCTTCTAAATCGGAAAACATATTTCGAACACCCCCGGACAAAGCAGTTCCGCTGCTCTGAACCACATTTCTGAGGGCTGCTGTTTCTGGACTTACCGAGAGTTCTCTGAGATCACCAAAAAATTTATCCACCAATTTTGTGACATTATCGGCATCTCTCTGGGCGACAATTTCTACTCGATGAAGATTTTCAGATTTTGCTTTCACTCCACCAAAGGATTGGGACTCATCAATAATTTGCTTACTGATAAACTGATCATGAATTCTCATGACTCGCTTGACCTCCACTCCACTACCAAGACTAGCTCCTTGGGGAATGGCTAAATTATTGGTCTCAACGACGGCTCGTCTCCTTGTATAACCAGGAGTGTTGGCATTAGCAATGTTGCCTGCTGTAGTTTGAAGGGCCTGCCGATTGGAGGTTAAACCTTGGCGACCAATCTCTAAAATATCATTTACAGCCATTAGTACCTCCCTCGTAACACAGAGCCTTCAGGGTTTTGATCCACCCGTTTACCGCGATGGGAATAGGTGGCATGTTGTCCGAAAAGACGCTTCAGATTCCCAACTAAAAGATCCAAATTTTTCATGGAGTGGCCCATAAACTTCTGATTGCGCTCACAGACATCTCTCACTTCGCTCCACGCATTGAGCCAACTGCTTTGTTTTTGGCTCCACTCTAAATTTAGTGCTTCATCAGAAAAGGAAAGGTTTTGTAGATCCTCCTCTGCAAACTGTGTTCTAGCTATTTTTTTTATCTCAGCTCGTTTTCTAACCAGTTTCATCATTCCGCTTTCTTTTTTAGACACCAGAATGAGAATTTCCTCGGTATTCAATGTAATAAGAGCCACTCTTTCTTCAAGTAAAATATCTTTAAGTTCTTGAGCCAAAGAAATGCACTCATCACACAATGAAAAAAGATAGGTGGCAAACGGATTTTTGGGCATAGAGCTATCCCTAATAATTCTCAGTTTACTAAAATACACGCCTAGAACTGGACGACTATAACTTTATTTTTTAATGATTATTTTTACCGAAATCAGCACTTAAATGCTCGTCGACTAAATGGTCTGCAATCTCTCTGGCCTCAACGTGATAGGTACCATTTTGAATGCTTTTCTTTAACTCTGCCACCTTGTCTTTGCGAATATCGGTCGTGGCCTTTGCAATCTCTGAAGCTTGCCTCATTAATTGTGCTCCATCGGATATTTCTACGTTAGCACCCAAATGCGAGGCCAGGCTAACATTAGATAAAGCCGATTCTAATCCAGAATTTTTGGCCGTCTTGAGACTACCTTTGGCACCATCAACTTGCGTTTCAGTTTGATAGGGATTGGGACTAGGATTGTTTGTCACCTTCATAGAGTCTCCTTTGAATTCGGGGTACTGTTACCAGTGTATCATCTTGCTCGCGATGACCGCAATAATTGCTCATAAATCATTTGAGATAGACCGAGTTGCTCCGTGTCAGTCATTTTCTCGGTATACTCACTATCTAGCATCGATTGATAAACTCTTTCTGCATTACTCTCTGGAACCATGCCGCCCTTAACTACCGTTTTACGCATAGCCGAAACCACCTGATTTAAGAATAGTCCCTCAAATTGCTTTGCGACCTTTCTGATTTCAGGGTGCTCCTCTTTTTTGGGCGCCTCCACCTGATTGAAATAGGGTGAATTAGAGGGGATTTTCATTGCATCTCCAAATCAGCCAACAAGGCTCCACTCGCTTTTAGAGCTTGTAAGATAGCAATTAATTCTTCCGCCGAGGCTCCAGTTTCATTGATGCCTGAAACCACTTCAGAAATACTGGTTCCTACATTGATTAACATTAATTTTTTTGCACTATCACCCTCTCCACCAGTACTGCCCGCTGCTGCACCAGAGGAATCTCCAGGTGTGGTGGAGCTTACATTGCGTCCCTGCGCCGTATTTTGTGCTTTTATCTCTAATTTTAAATTGCCATGCGCAATCGCAATCGGCGCAATTCTTACCTGATCTCCCAGCACTACCGTGCCAGTTCTTGTATTAATAATAACCTTCGCTTTTCGATCGGCTTCAACATCTAAACTTTCAATTTGAGCAATTAACTCCACGGGATTAGATTCAAATGTGTAGGGGTACATAACCTCAATCGTACTAGCATCATTAGCCACGGCATATTTTCCACCCAACTCATCATTTATTTTTTTTGAAATTCGCACTGCGGTTGTAAAATCGGGAATATTTAAAACATATTTCAATTGTTTTTCCTGAGTGACATCCCAACCCACCTCTTTTTCAAGAGTAGCTCCATTTGGAATGGTGGCGCTCACCATATTAGCCCCCCCGCCGCCTCCGCCGCCCTTACCCTCTTTTTTCATGATTACTAATTTGCCTTGCGCTATCGCATAGATCTTTCCATCAGGACCTTTTAATGACGTCATCATTAAAGTTCCGTTATCGAGACTGCTAGCACTTCCAATTGAAGCGATACTAATGTCTAATTGCTGTCCCGCTTTTTGAAATGCAGGAAGAGTGGCAGAAACCACAACCACGGCTGCATTTTTAGTATCCATCTTTTGATTTTTGATATCTATCCCAAGACCTTTCAAAACAAGGCCCATGGAATTTTCGGTGAGTTCATTAGATTTGTCGCCGGTACCGGGAAGTCCAATGACCAATCCATACCCAAACAACTGATTGCTTCTCGCTCCCTTTAACATCGCAATGTCTTTAATACGAGCTGCACTAGCAATGGAGCTAAGACAGAGAATAAATATAAAACTTTTCATGAATAAGATCCTTCATGGGTTAAGATTTTTTTGCATCAGAATTTTCAGGAGCTATAAATTTCTCATTTTTTATAGAATGTTTTTGCTCATCAAAGGTTTCTAATTTTAAATTCATTAGAGCATCTGAAGAGGCTGAGTCATCGGAACCAATTTCTTTTTCTTTAATGATAGCCTCCATCACTACGTAGGGCTGCTCTCTTCCAACTTTAAAGGCTCTATTCACACCGACGCGGTAGGATCCATTAGGAAGTACCTCTAAAATAGTAGCCTCGACCAGCGCGGTATCCTCTTTCTTTGCAGTCGCCTGACTCGCACTCGCGGGTTCGCGCGACTCGGCTTTCGGATCGGCCTTTGAATCGGCCTTTGGATCGGTGGCAGTTTTAGTGGCCTCTGGTCGTCGATTTTGATTCATCGCCATTGAAATCCGATCTTTAAAAGGCTCATTCACTTTAATACTAATAGTATCGCCGACAAGCCTTCCCCCTGAAGCATTATAGATTGAATTCCATCTAGAATCCTCACTCCACAAAGACCCCGGCTCTCTTTTTGCGGCCTTTGAAATTTCATAACGATGTCCTACTTTAGGGGCCACACCCATCTCTTCTGGAGGCGCACTCTTAGTTCCAAACCAAGCACAGCCGGGAATAAATAATAGTAAACCCACAGCACTTACCAGTCGCACACGAACCTCCTAGTGTTTTAGTGAAGAGAAACTTCGCCAGATTTAATCACCTTGGCTTGGCTGATCTTTTTAGTGTTTAAATTTTCAATTCTTATCCATTGATTTTCTCGCCCCTGCTCCAGCGCCTTGACTCTAACGGCCACTCGTAAAGTGGGGGTCTCTCTGACCAATTCGATCATCTCCCCAGAGTTCACCAAATAGGGGGCCTGTGTTTGATTAAACGCAATGACAGTCCCTGGATTGATGTAGCCCCTGGCTCTTAATGTTTTTAAGCTTTCAACACGATCATAAAATCCTGTAATCCGAAAAGGAGAGACCTCTCTTTCCTGGAGGCCACAATTTTCATTGGTAAAGGCTTCATTATTTTGAATCACCGTTTTCGCAACCATAACGGCGGCATATAATTTTACCGAGGCGGTTCCAAAGGCGTGACGAGTCGTCTTATTTTCCTGCCATGCCATTTCAAAATTTATAAGTCCTAGTGCTGGACGAGGTTCTACAGCCATTACTGTCGCGTCGTGCGGGATGATCTCTTTTGAAAAAACCTTCTCCACCTCCACGCGACCCCTATTCTTAAAATCCGCAGATATATAACTCTTCAGTTTTTGAGCCGGAGTTATTTTCTCCATATCGATAGGTTGTGGGGTCATAGCCCAACAGCTAAAACACCCTATACCTAATAAAAAAAGAGGAGATAATATCTTCATAGGTTACCTAATGACTGTAGTCGTACTTTGTAAAAGTTGATCGACGGTTTGAATGACCTTTGAATTCATTTCAAAGGCCCGTTGAGCTGTGATCATGTCGGTCATTTCATGAACCACATCCACATTAGAACTCTCAATATAACTTTGCATGATGGCGCCGGTGGTGCCGCTATTAGGATTTCCAATATTGGGTTGTCCACTGGCTTCAGTCGATAGATAGAGATTTTTTCCATGGGCCTTTAAGCCTGCATTATTTACAAATGTAGCTAATTGAATCTGTCCTAATTGACTTCGCTCAGACTCTGAAACCAATCCATAAACGGTTCCATTATCGGCAATTTCTATTTTTTTAATATTACCAGGGACTAAAATCTCCGGCTGTAAAGGGAATCCATCAATCGTTTCAATTCTTCCTACCGAGGATTTATAGAAAGATCCATCACGGCTATAACCTGTTTCTCCCGTAGGCATTCCGATCATAAAAAAACCGTCCCCCCTTACCATCATATCGAGGTCACGACTGGTGTGGACTGGATTGCCCATTTCAAAATTTCTCTGGGTTCCACTCACCTTTACTCCCATTCCTCTTTGAATTCCCACTGGGGCTTGAGTTTGCGCAGAGGTATTGGCACCAGGCTCCTGTAGAGTTTCATAAAGTAAATCCTGAAATTCAGCTCGCTCTTTTTTGTAGCCATTAGTATTCACATTAGCGAGATTATTAGAGATGCTATTAATTTGGGCCATTTGAGCTTCCATTCCAGAGGCTGCGGCCTTTAATGCTGTAATCATAAGATTCTCCTTGCGGCTAAATTATTTTTATTTTGCCAAGTCATTTACCGTTTTACCGTCGACCTCTTGGTGAGTTTTGATAGCCTGTAAATGAGATTCATAGGCCCTAGTCGCCTCTATCATTCTAGTCATTTCAGAAATAGGATTCACATTTGAACTTTCTATAAACCCTTGGTGCGTCCTTGTTTTTATCGCTTCATTATTAAAATTAGAGGGGTTTACATTTTTGAAATAGGTATTCCCACTTTTTTCTAGCCATTGTTCTTCATGAAACTCTTCGATATTTAATTGCCCTACATCAGCACCTCCCTGACGAATGATGCCCTCTTGTGTGATGCTAATGGAACCATTCCTCATTTGGATAAATCGCTGTTCGGGATTGGGATTTCTTGTAGGGGCTGGAGTTTGTTTACCTGAACTATCAATCACCCCGAAAAGATCGCCCTCGATCGGAGTAGAGCCTTGGACTTTATTCGCTTTAGAAAGAACGGGATAACCATTAGTGGTTACAAGAATTCCCTGTGGAGAAATATTAAAATTTCCCTGCCGAGTGTATTGGACGCCAGAGGGAGTTAATACCTCAAAAAATCCTTTGCCCTCTAGAGCGATGTCTAAATTACGACCTGTTTTCTCAATGTTTCCTTGACGAAAGTCGGTATAGACTCCGTCCATCTCTACAAAGCTTTTATCTCCCGATGGTCGGCCATTCAAAGATGAAGAGGATATAATTTCTCTGGGTAACGATTCGACAGAATCATTTCTTCTAAGATCGGTCAGGTATTCATTGAAGGTGCCTGAATCCTTTTTAAAACCTGGGGTATTAGCATTGGCTAAATTATTCGCAATCAATTCAAGCTCGTGACTTTTTGCGATTCCGCCCGACAAGGCTATATAGACTCCCTTATCCATACTTTATTCCTCTCAAGTTTTTTTTAAAAAAAACCGAACTCTCTACAGACTATTTTATGTTTTCTGCTTTTAAGGAAAGCAACTTCGAGGCCAATTTTTTTACGCTAGACCCACATTGTTAAAGCCTGTAATTTTGGAATCATTTTCCTTCTGTTATGGAAAATTTTTCCGGAATTCTTCTTTGAGAATTCGAGAAAACTCCAATTTAAAAAGGAGCGCCTAAAACCTCGGTTTTTAGACCTCTAAACACATCTGAAAACATCCTAAACTGGTGACAAAAAAAGGCCTTTATTTTCGAGGATCCTACCTCCAAAAATATTTTTAAAATCAATAACTTGTGGCATATTAAATCGGTCAACAATATGCCATTAAATGTCCTTGATTAAAGCTATCCTTTCAATTATTATTTCATCTCTTAAGGGGGATTGTATGCAATTTTTAGCTCTAGGTTTATTACTTTTATTTCCATCCTCTTCTCACGCAAAAACAATAATCCTAGAGGCCTTCGGAGATTCTCTAACTGCAGGTCTGCTAGCTCATACCAATGTCACTCATCACAATGAATTATCGGACGTGAGTGTCATACTCTCCGATCTCACGATGTTTAAACTTACTAACGATCGTTCCTATTTACTAAAGCATGAAAGACCACAATCGGCATGGCCCCAGAGATTGGCTAATCTGCTTGCCACCAAAGAAACACAGTTCGAGGTCCGAAATTATGGATTAAGTGGCGCCAAAAGCACTACGTTAGAAATTCAAGTCAATCAGGCAAAAGCCGTTAGCGAAACTGATCCTACTATTGCTTTTTTCTTCATTGGTCATAATGACCTTTGTCACAGTACCATAAGCCAAGAGATGTTAGTGTCCGACTACTCTGCTAATTTTAATAAGGCCATTTCAGAATGGGATCGAAGGCATAAAGGTAGCAAAGCCTATTTCATGTCGCTTGCAGAGATTAATCGTATCTATCCTTTGCTAGACAATCATGTTTGGTATGAAGGTAATAAAGGCCGCTATCGGTGCAATGAAAATTGGGAAAGCCTTTTTCCCTACTGTATTTCTCACTATAAAAAATTCCAGGAAAAGACATTAGATAGCTACCTAGCACCAAGAATTGAAGCGATCAATGATGCTTTATTTGCTATGGCTGAAGAGTGGAAAAAGAGAAGTACTAGAAATCAGTATTTTCATATTGAGATGGACTCACGGGTAGAATTCAAGAAAAATTTCTTCGCAGTCGATTGTTATCATCTATCTCAAAATGGGCAGGCCTTTGTGACCGATCAGATTATTAAGCAAATTAGCTGGCAATACTAACTAAAATACCTGGCCCCGAATAAAGGGTAAGCCCGCCCTAACCAAGGGTAGGGGTTTGTAGGGAAAGATAAATCATTACGCTACCCTAGAATTCTTGTGGGATAGGAAATAGCTGTGTAGCTAATAATTCCTATGGGATTTTTAGTACGCCGGT
>SHZA01000035.1 GCA_009692515.1 Bdellovibrionales bacterium | reverse complement strand
ACTGAGCCAAGCTCGAATAATGAATGGGAAAATGTATTTTTAACTCCACTACAAGAATCTGATATCGCTTCAATATACGATTGGCAAAACTCACCAAGCTTGCGTGATTTGACGATGGGGTTTCGGTTTCCGATACAACTGGACACCGCAAAAGAATGGCTAAAAAACGTAAGAGAGCAAAACTCTAAATCGCGCGTTGTATTTGCGATTCGGCATAAAAAAAAATTAGTTGGAACAATATCGCTTCACAGCATTGAACAATATCAGCGTAAGTCACTTTTTGGGATTTATATTGGCGAGACAGCACATCGCAACAAGGGTATTGGTTACGTATCAACTTGCCTAATACTTGACTATGCCTTTAATGGGCTTGATTTTAGAAAAGTAAGTTTAGAAGTGATAGACAATAATCCGAGCGCTATCGCATTATATGAACGCATTGGCTTCGTAAAAGAAGGAATAAGGCGGCAAGAATACTTTGTCGATGGGAAATACATAGACACGCATATGTATGGAATATTAAAAGAGGAGTTCAAAATAAAGCTACCTAAACACGCAAATAGACTCCTACATACGTTCTAATCTAAACCAACTCGACGGCCGCTTTCAACATAGCAGGACGTAAGTCAATGTAGCGTTGTGTAGTCGCCATATTGCTGTGTCCTGCTAATGCCATTAGCACACGCACTCCAACACCGCGTTCCGCTAAGTTTGTAAGTCCTGTGCGTCTACCGCTATGCGACGTTGCGCCACTAATGCCTGCGTTTTTGTAAATGCCATTCACAATGTGCGTCAAGCGCACGCTGCTTCAAATATTCTTCAACTCCTTGCTTTGTTGTTTTGGAAAAATAAGTTTTACCTGCTAACTGCTGTGCCATTAGTTCGTGATAGTATTTTTTTGCTTTGTCTATTGCTGTATCTCTGTTGCGTGTGCGTAAGCTAAAACGTGCGTATTTCTTTTCCTTACCCAACCACATACGCATTTGCCAATACTCGCCGCGCTTATACACAACAGCTTCGTCGTATATTTCTATTTCGTCAGCAGTAAAAGTTTGTTTTTTTAGCGGCATATGTGCTTTGGGTTACTACGTTTTTGAACGGCTACAGCGTTGTGTAGCTTTACGTGTAACTTTAATGCCAACGCCCAACTAAATCAACAACTTAGTTGGGCGTGTGTCTGTTTTGTGTAACTATAAAACCTATATAAATCAACAACTTATGTTAGAGTTTCTACTCCCACTCAATAGTGGCAGGTGGTTTTGATGAGATGTCATAAACGACCCGATTAATACCTGGCACTTCATTAATAATTCTATTGGCAATTCGACCCAACGCATTTTTTTCAAATCCGTACCAATCGGCAGTCATCCCATCTCGACTAGTCACAGCTCTTAGAGACACTACAGACTCATAGGTTCTAGCATCGCCCATGACCCCTACAGCCTTCACGGGGAGCAAAACAACAAAGGCTTGCCATATTTCTCGGTACAAATCTTTCGCTCTTAACTCTTCAGTAAAGATGGCATCTGCCTCTCTAAGAAGTTTTAATCTATTCGGCGTAATCACTCCTAAAATTCTTACCGCTAGACCAGGCCCCGGAAACGGATGCCTGCCTAAAATCTCCTCAGGTATTCCCAATTGTTTTCCAATGTCTCGCACCTCATCTTTAAATAGCTCACGAAAAGGCTCAATAAGTTTTAGTTTCATTTTTTTGGGTAATCCACCCACATTGTGATGGGTCTTAATAGTCTGGCTCGGCCCGGTAACGGCTACACTTTCAATGACATCAGGATATAAGGTGCCCTGTCCTAAAAACTTCGCATTTTTTAATTTTTTACATTCCTTTTCAAAAACTTCGATAAAAGTTTTTCCAATAATTTTTCTTTTCTTTTCAGGATCACTCACCCCTTTAAGTTTTTTTAAGAACAACCGGCTTGCATCAATAACTTTAAGATTAACTCCTTGATTCTTTAAAAAAATAGATACCTCTTCGGCCTCTTTCTTTCGCAAAAGCCCATTATCAATTAAAATGGGATGAAATCTTTTACCAAGAATTTTACCTAGAAGCACAGCAAGAACGGTAGAATCAACTCCGCCACTGACTCCGCCTACAACCTGATTATCTCCTACTAAATCAAGAATTTTTCTTGATTGCGTCTCTAAAAAGTTTTCCATTTTCCATGTGGGAGTGATCCCTGCAATTCCAAATACAAAATTTGAGAGAACTTTAGTTCCAATAGAGGTGTGTGCGACCTCTGGATGAAATTGTATCGCGTGAATATTTTCATATTGAAAGGCTACTACACATTTTTCACTTTGAGCGGTCACCTTGCCTTCCTTCGGTATTTTCCCTACGCTATCGCCGTGACTCATCCACACCGATAATTTCTCCCCTTTTTGAAAGCCATGAAAGAGTCCAGTGTTTTCCTGAACCTCAATTTCACAAAATCCATATTCCCTGGCCTTACCACTATCGAGTTTACCCTCTTTTAAAAATGAAATGAGTTGCATTCCATAACAGATTCCCAATACAGGAATATTCCAGCTAAGTAAGGTCTCACCTATTTTAGGAGCCGTTTTTGCTTTTACACTTGCGGGTCCACCGGAAAGAATGATTGCCTTCGGATTTCGTGATTTAAGAACTTTTAGATTGATCGAGTAAGGTTCAATCTCACAATAAACACCGAGAGATCTCAATGTTCTTGCTATTAATTGTGTGAATTGAGACCCGAAATCTAAAATTACAACAGGAACGTCCCCTGTTTTTCCTGACCGACTCATGCGATCTAAATTACTCATTGGGTCGATAATTGGGAGCTTCTTTGGTGACATAGACGTCGTGGACATGAGATTCCTTTAAACCCTGCGGCGAAATTCGCACAAATTCAGATTTTTCTCTTAATTCAATTAAATTTTTACAGCCTAAATAACCTAGTCCAGCTCTAACTCCACCCACAAGTTGAAAAATCACTTGGGCCAACTCTCCTCGATAAGGAACCATGCCTTCAATTCCTTCAGGAACCAATTCATGCGCCTCCACAGATCCTTGCCCATACCGATCTCGGTTGCCCTCTTTCATTGCATCTAATGAACCCATACCTCGATAGGACTTATAGGTTCTGCCCTGATAAAAAACTAAATCCCCTGGAGCCTCATCGGTACCTGCAAATAAACTACCAATCATTACCACATTCGCACCCGCAGCTAAGGCCTTCACAATATCACCAGAATATTTAATGCCTCCGTCGGCCACCAAACATCTTCCAAACTTTTTGGCAATAGGAGCGCAATTTTGAATCGCTGTAAACTGAGGAATCCCCACTCCTGCCACAATTCGGGTTGTACAAATAGAACCTGAACCCATTCCCACTTTGATGGCATCAGCACCCGCTTCAAAAAGATGGGTCGCACCTTCCGCAGTAGCCACATTTCCAGCTATGACAGGTAACTTTTTATAATTCTGTTTTATCCATCCAACTATTTCTAAAACACTCTTTGAATCGCCATGGGCGGTATCTACAGCCACAAAATCGACACCCGCTTTATTTAAAAGCTCTACGCGAATTTTTGCCTCTGGTCCTGTTCCAACGGCCGCACCACACCGTAATCGTCCTTTGAGATCACGATTGGCAAGAGGATGCTTGATGGTCTTCATCATATCTTTAATAGTGATAAGGCCTTTGAGATTTGAATCTTTATCAACGACAGGAAGTTTTTCAATTCGATGCTTATGCATTAACTTTACAGCATCTGCCATCGAAATTGTTTCGTCTCCAATTACAAGCCTGCTCTGTGGAGTCATCACCTCTCGTATCGTACGTTTCAAATTTTCTTCAAACCTTAAATCTCGATTAGTGACAATCCCTACCAGTTTTCCACTTTCAGTAATTGGAAATCCTGAAATCCCATGTTTCTTCATCAGAGAGATCGCCTCTTGTACGATCTGAGTTGGCTCTAAAGTAATGGGGTCTAAAATCATTCCACTTTCACTTTTTTTAACCTTCTCAACTTCAAAGGCCTGCTTCTCTGGGGATAGATTACGATGAATCACTCCAGCTCCACCATGCCGCGCCATTGCAATAGCGGTCTGACTCTCAGTTACCTTGTCCATTGCCGCTGAAATAATGGGAATCTTAAGATTAATGTCTTGCGTTAAAAAGGATCCGGTATCTACCTCAGTAGGTAACACCTCCGAAAAACGAGGCACAAGAAGGACATCATCAAATGTAAGACCTTCCCGAAGTGAATCAATAGATTTCATTTTAAGTTTGATAAAATTACTTGTGATTTAAGTCCGCGTCAAGCGACTCCCCTTTTGAATCTACATAAAAACAGTTATACTCTTTACTTAATCGTTCGTAAAAATAAACTTATGGAAAATCAACAATACCCATTCGATAGAGTTGCTTCGACACATAAAAATGTAACTATTGATTGCTCGATAGTCATGCCGGTATTTAACGAAGCCGGTATCGTTGAATTAACGGTGCGTGATTGGAATCAGCATCTGCTAGAAATGGGATTAGAGTATGAGTTGATTATTATCAACGATGGTTCCTCCGATGGCACAGGCCGAGTTCTTGACAGGTTACGACGAGAAATTCCACAAATTCGAGTTATTCACCAGCTCAATACAGGTCATAGCCAAGCCATTCGTCGAGGATACTCGCTTGCCAGAGGGCAATATATTTTGCAATGCGATCTAAATGGTAGATATGAGCCAGAAGACTTCACTCACCTCTGGGAGGCAAAGGGAACACACAAACTTGTGCTAGCCAATCGTACCCATCGATTAGATAGCTTGCCCAGAAGAATTCTTTCCTCTGGATTAAGACAAATGACCTCATTGATCTGTGGGGTCACATTAAATGATCCCAATGTCCCTTTTCGTCTTTGTGAAAAAGACACAGTACAAAATTTTTTACCCCTTTTGCCATTGGGGTGGAAATCCACTAATTTAGCTATTTCAATCTCTATTGCTAGAGAACTTCCTCAAAGTATCTGTGAAGTAAAAATTCCATTTCGAAAAAGAGCGATGGGGAAAAGTTCAACTAGTCTCTATGTTCTAACCAACTTAGCATTTGAATATTTTACCGAACTATTAACATTAAGAAACCTTTTGAAGTCTAATAAGAAAAAACTTACATTCCTAAGGCCTGCGGCAATATAAGACTTCAGCGCTTCTTGTAAATATCACTATTTACGATTCAAACTCTGATTGGCCACATTCGCTCAAAACAGCCAATTTTTGCCCTCCTTTTTAAATGGTTAATCTTCATAATAGCTCCTTATTTCCTTCACATTTTATTGGTACTGTAGAAGAAGGAGACATACATGAGTAGAACCCATAAAAAAACCGGTACCACTGAGAAAAAGACATTAACTAAACTCTGTACCCATGCAAAATGTAAGGATGCAGCCAGTTCAAGCGGTTATTGTCGAATGCATTACCTCGCAAATTGGAAACGGATTAAACTTAACAAACAATTAAAAGCAGAGGCTAGACTTAATCACTTCGTAGATGAGTTGGCCAAAAAATATCCATCTAATTATCTTGAAAAATTAAAAGAGGGCGTAGAAAGCGAAGAAAAATTTGCGGAAATCACAAAAGAATTAGATGTCGAGTCTAAAGAGGCTACAAAAGAGACCGATTCAGAATTTCTAGAACGTTTTTTAAGAGTCGTAAAACCTGGATCATAACCTTTTTAATCCACAATAAAATGAATTTGTCTTTCACGAGGTACCCCTACCGTATTCTCTAATCGTAGAAAGTAGGTTCCCTCTTTAAGTGGCGCTACAGAATCTAAGGTTAGATGAGCCTTTTCATCAGGAATAATCGACTGAGAGGTAATCATCTCTTCTCCTAAATATCCTCCAAAATCTGTTTTCAATACCCTAAAGAGACTAGCCTCTACAGACTGTAAGATAGAAACAGGAAATTGCTTCTCTAAAAAGTCCTTCAAATGAAGTACCGGGAATCCAAAGCCCATAGAATTATCAAGCTTCAAATTTGATTTTCCGATAGCAAAGCTTTTATCCTGTTTAATTCGATTAGGCATTGGAATTACAGGATCTCCCAAAAGTTCAGTTATAAAATAGCTCCAAGCATTCTGATCCATGGCAAGATCATTTCCATATTCAAAAACAAAAGCTTGAAGAGCTTTCAAAGAAAAGTCCCCTATTCTTCCCTTACGTAGCACGCCATATTTTTGATAAAATGTTTCTAAAATTTGTAATCCATAATTACTACCTTTTAATTCCAGATTTCCAAATTCATCGATCTCATAAATGGGCATTCCCACAGATTGTCGAGCCACTCCAAAATAGGCCACCACTCCCGCTTTCGAATTCACTAAACTAGTCCCCACCGATAGCTCACCCAAAGAATTATCGCCATAGAGCGATTCCTTAGTAATAGCTTCATCAAAAGCGGCATTAACACAACTGATAGAAACCATTAAAGACGGATGGTTTGCCAACGGGGTCACAGCAGCAATTTCTTTCGAAGAGATGCTATCAGCATCTACAAACCACCTATTTCCATCTCCATGATCTAGGTGATACGCGAAAGGGGTTTCTGCAGACCCTTCGACCAATTCCATTAGTTTCTTTTTTGTATAATTTTTCTTAGTTCTAAAATTCTTCTTTACTCCATGCCAATCATACTTGGTATCTTGAATAGTATTTAAGGCTCCTAATTCACCCACATAAATATCTGCACTAGAAAAAGCCTTCCCTCCAAAAAGTGAAAGCTCCATTTGACCAGTTTCAGCAAAAGTTCTCCAAGCCTCAACCTTCTGAATATAACCTTTGACTCCCTCGATATCTTGCAAAGGTAATCTACCTACAGCTACTTTAGGATCCATACATTGTTTTACAGCCCCATAGCAGGCATCTGTCGGAGTAAAGTTTCTTCCCAAATTTGACCGATAAGCAAAATAATAGCTGGGAGGAACCCTTTGAGAATCGCCTAATATAGTCACGTATCTTAAGGGGCTGGAATCTCCCATTCGATTTTGTAAGAAGTTAGAGATCTTTTTTGCCAACTCATAATCGTATCCAGCCTTTTTTTCAGGTTCATAGGCCTTAACAAAATTATCTCGGTCCTCTTTTTCTTTATATCCGGAGGGTAGTTCATCTTCAGAAATGGGTTTTTCCGAATTGTTGATCTCCTCTACCGTAACTATAGTTGTTTTGATCCCTAATTTTTGTTCATGATAGTTTTTCAAGAGCTCTGCAGCAGCAAGTAATTTATCGGATGTAATAATAACTGAAGGGAAAGAAAATAATTCCCCCCAAGAAAGACTAATATCTTTCTCAGCATAAACCACCTTGATGTCTGCTGAAGTTACTTTTAAGACCTTTCCTGTTTCGAGATCCACCTGAACAGGAAATAGGTTTACATAAAGAGCCCCTTTGTTTTGATGACTCTCTATTAGTTTCCCTGGAAAATATCTTTGCGCTGTCTGCGCCTTAAACCTCAATGGGTTATTTAACTTCCATACATAAGCCTCCGCAGACTTTGAAATAGGAACCGAGAGTGACGTTTCCTCTAAGACAATATTTTCAAGTTTAGCCTCTACCTGTTGATTAGGGTCCACCTTAAATAATCGTAATAATTGAGGGACTATGGGCATCCCATCCATAACTAGAGAGCGAGAATCAGGAAGGCTTAGGTTAACCTGCCCGCCTTTCACCTGGGTAAACCGTAGCTGGTTTATCGTTAAGGGCTCGGTTCGAACTGCGTTTCGAGGGTGAGTGCCCTTCCCTAGTAACTTTAGCTCCAAAGGAAGTTCTCTTTGAAAAAAATCGGGTCTTGAAAAAGCGAATGCAACTTGGCCCAAAAGCAGGACTAAAGCCACCATTACCTTAAATAATCCGATTTCCATATCCCCCCTTTTACCATGGAATCTCGACGCATTGTTACATTAAATAGATAAACTGAAACTTATCTTCTAAGTCCCATCCAGTAGCCCAAAATTGTTATTTTTTGCTAAAATCAGGTCGGTTTTTTAGGTCAATTTAACTACCCTTCCTTTGATTTCAGATCTCTGGGGCACAATTTGATTCAACTTCCTAATAAAACAGTTGCATAACTAGATCACTTGCATCTATAAACAGTGCTTAATTACCGTAAAAATTATGGTTTTCTCGGTAAAGACTTTGATTAAGGAAAAAGTATGAAATTAGGAATTGTGGGTAGAAAAGTAGGAATGACTCAGGTCTTTGATGATAATGGAAACGTAGTTCCCATCACAGTTATTGATACTTCAAATTGTTTTGTGACTCAAATCAAAACAAAAAGTACAGATGGTTACACCGCTGTTCAAGTGGGTTTTGGCGAAAAGAAACCGCAAAACGTCACTAAACCTGAAATGGGTCACTTTAAAAAAGCTGGCGTGCAAGCACGAAGATCGACTAAAGAACTTCGTTGCGAAAATACAGACGATATGACTCAGCTAAAACCTGGCCAAACTCTTTCGGTAGGCATGTTTGAAAAGGGCGACCATGTAGATGTCGCAGGAAACACTCGCGGTAAGGGTTTCCAAGGGGTTATGAAACGTTGGGGATTTCACGGTTGCGATGCCTCTCACGGTGGACACAAATATTTCCGTCATGGTGGATCCAGTGGTAGCAATACTTTTCCTGGAAAAGTTCTTAAAAACAAAGGGATGCCTGGACACACTGGGGATGTACTTCGTACGGTCAGCAACTTAAAAGTTGTGGATGTAAAACCTGAGCAAAACTTAATCTTTTTAAAAGGGGCTGTTCCAGGTGCAAAAAATGGAATGTTAGTTCTTAGAGTTTCCAATCGTTCTAAGAAACAACCCACCGGCCGAACTCTTACTAAATAGAGTGGTTTAAATTTAGCAATAAAGCTGTAGACAAGGGGACTTCGGTCCCCTTTTTCATTTTGGTGTTGCGATTGCATCTAGTAGAATATGACTAGCTAGAAAGGGGAGATCGTATGTTAGCACTTAGTCGACAGCTTCCAGTATACACTTGGATTTTTAGTCTATTTATTTTCATTTTTTCAAGCTACGCCAAGGCTGACCACCCAATCCAACCCGAGCCCCATAGTTCATCTTCTAGTCAAACCGTCCCACCTAAACAGAATACAATACCCCACGAAGAAGATCAGAACCTCAGGCCTAAGCCTAGACCGATAGTCCCTAAAAACACAGATCAGACCGCCGGATCTCGTTCTCCAGCGGTTCTCCCCTCTACGGTTTTGGGAAGCATCACAAAAGTGACAGGCAATCAGACTCCTGCCCGAGGAACCGCACTATCCACCGCAAGAGAAACTCCATTAATGACCAAGATTTATGTTTTCCAAGGAAAAATTAAAAGCGCTGGAGATTCATCGATTACTTATAGTTCCCTTAATCAAAAAGAGTTTGTTATCGTAAAATCGGATAACAGCGGAAGGTTCAAGATTGAACTACCCCCTGGAGAATATACTATTTTCGCTGAAACTGATCCCGGAAAGCTCTATAGAAACTCCTTTGATGGAATGGGTAATTTTTCAACCGTTACTATTAAAGATGGCGAAAATATCTTTGAAGAGATTAAAGACAACCGAACCGCAGATTTCTAATGTAATCGTTTAAAACAGCACGCTGAAAGAGGCGCTTCACAGCCCAAAAAATCGTCTGGTATTATCGGAAGTTTTATCCATTCGACATTCATTTTCATTTCCACCAGAACTTCCGCTACATACTTTTGCAAAAGACGTGAGTTCCAAAGTGTCAAATTCGAAGAGATAAATAGGACTCCATTAGGATTTAAAAGTTCACAACTTCCAGTAATCAAACTCTTCATGTCTTTTTTTACGGAGAAGGTTTTTCCCTTAGAATTTCTAGAGAAGCTTGGGGGGTCTAGAATAATTAGATCGTAGGTTTTCTGTAGCTTTTTTGCCTTTTTAAATTGTAAAAATACATCAACTGAATAGAAAAGATGGTCATCAATAACGATGCCATTCAAATTAAAATTATTTTTACCCCAATCGAGATATCGCTTAGAGAGATCGACACTGGTAATTTTATTTCCATTTAAAGCGCAGGCCACACTAAAAGCACAGGTATAAGAAAAACAGTTAAGCACTTCACGACCCTGAAAATGTTCCCTTAGAAAACTTCGATTATTTCTTTGATCTAAAAATATTCCAGTCGAAAACCCTTCATAAGGGCGTATCGCAAGCTTCATTCCATTTTCATGACAAATAATTTCTGGCGGACTCTCTTTTCCCCAAAGGGGCTGGCTTAAATAATGGCTCGCATCTGCACTTTGAGAGCTTCTATCGGTGACAAAACTTTTTAGATACACACTCTGAATTCCAATCTCTTTTCCATAAACTCCCGCTAGAGATTCGAGCTCAGAGACCTCTAAATGACATTTTCCTTCATGCCATTGAAAAATCAATACCTCTCGATACCTATCGATAATAAGACCAGGAAATCCCTCACCCGTTCCATTGAACAATCGATAACAATCTGTTTTTTCCTTTTGAAATTTTTTTAAAAGTGGTTCACGAACCTTGATAGACCTTTCAATTTCGCTAAGAAATCGAATCAGCATTAAATAAAGCCCCCAATAATACCGGACTCCTCCTCTGTGATCTTAATTTCAATCATCTCTTTTAAGGTAGGATGAAGAAAAGAAACATAGCAAGCCTCTAGTGCAATAACTCCCTCTTTATAATTGTCCTTAGCCCCATATTTTTTATCCCCCACAATTGGGGATCCTAAAGCTGCCAGTTGAGCCCTAATCTGATGCTTTCTGCCAGTAATCAACTCAATTTCTAATAAATATTGGCCATTTTCACTGCGAATACTTTGGTAGTTAAGAATGGCCTTCTGCCTATCCCCTTTAGGCTCTGAATAAACCAGGGCCTTCCTGTCCTGCTTATTAAAATCTAGATAATTAACCAGAGATCCTTTTGCAGGATTAAGAGATTTAGACACCCAGGTGCGATATTTTTTCTTAAACGCATGATTTCGGATTTGTTCAGAAAGTCGGCTCGCCGCTTTACTAGTTTTAGCGAAAACGACTATTCCAGCGGCTGGGCGGTCTAATCGGTGTATCAAGCCTAAAAAAACATTCCCAGGCTTTGAATATTTAGTTTTAATCCACGCCTTTACCGCCTCAAAAAGAGATTCATCACCCGTATCATCCGCCTGAGTCAGCACTCGATGGGGCTTAAAAACGGCAATAATCTGAGAATCCTCGTAAAGAACTTTTAAATTTTGACTCAATATACTTGACTGTCCCATAGTGAATTCTCTATAGCTCATCACACTCATGAAAAGCTATCTCCAAAAGCGTAAAAAATCCACGACCTCCAAAAATGGGAAACCCTCATTTCATCGCAATCAGCCCGATAGTAGAAATTCCACCGATAACAGGAATCCTAATAACCGAAAAAAAGCCGAGGAGGTCCGCCTTCCACCTACATTGAATTCTATGTTGGAACTACTTAGGAAAAGTGAAATCAGGCTCAGTAAAGAGCAGGTAACCCAACTCTGGACATTCCACAATCTACTGAGAGCTAGGAATACAGACCAGGAGCTCACTAGAATTATTGGATTTGAGCCCATAATCATAAAGCATTACGTAGATAGTATGATTGTTGGAAAGTTTATAGAACTTCCTAGCCCCATCGTTGATTTAGGCACTGGAGCTGGTTTTCCAGGAATTCCTCTTAAAATTCGATATCCTCATTTAAGAATGACGTTAGCAGAACCTCGCCCCAAACGGATCGCATTTTTAAAAGAGGTTATTCACGCACTCAAACTCAAAAATATTGAGGTGTTTGAACACAAAGTAGTGAGTCGCAGTTTCCGCACTCCCATGAAGGCTGTAATCACTCGAGCTGTTGAGACCATCGATAAGACTATGCTAAGAACTTCAGGTTGTATTGAGGTAGGTGGTCTTTTAGTCTTTCTTAAAGGTCCAGCAGTAGACCCAGAGATCGTAGATGTAAAAAAACGGTTCGGAGAATATTTTAAACTTAAGGAAGATAAACATTACGAGTTACCCCACACTGGTCACACTCGCAGATTAGTCGTTTATGAAAAGATAAAATCCTTTCCAAACGAAAACATAGTTCAAAAAGAAGAGACTCAAGAGGACGTTTACTGAATTTTTCCAGACAAAGCCAAATACTCAATCTCAGCAACTAGTTTTCCAAAAATAGCCCCCTCTTCAGTACCTCTACAGCCTTCCACCTCGAAAACCTCTTGATTATTTTTTAGTGTTATTAGAAATGGAGTTCGACACGGGCCGGTCTCTTTTGTGGCCGGCTTTCGTCGCAGGGCACCCGCGGCTTCCATAGATTTGTTTAATACTTCTTTAAATTGTTTCTCTTCGATCTTCAGATTCTTATAAATTTGTTTATCATGAAAAATGAGTAGTTGAGGTAACTCTGTTTTATAAGAAACATGAAATCGATGAGAGTTATGTCCCCTCTCAAAAACGATATCCACAGTAGTAGCTTTAAAGTCATTTAAATAGGCATCTACAAGATCTTTTTGACTAGAATATTTTCCAGTCGATACCGAGGAGCAAGAAAGTAAAAAAACACTCACAAAACAACTCAACAGCCATCCATTATAAAACAGCAAAAGTGGATTCAGCATTATTTTTTCCCCTACAGATTCATTTCTAGCGTTCATTAGTTTTTCCTTCAAAGGTACAATAGTCCATTTTCTCTATCTTTTTTTTACAGCCCAATATCTTTTGAACCTCTGTATTTTTGCTAAATATTTTTTCAATTCTAGTTCTCGGTTCGGGATGAGAATCTGAATTACTCAATTGCGACCCTTCCTGATAACAAAGATCCTTAACGGAGTTCACAACTGAATTAGTAATCTCCTGTTGATTCTTAAATTTAGGTAGGTACATCTGTAAGGCCTGAACAGTTATTTGAGTTGCCATCCAATCAGAGAATAATTCTCCAATAAAGTTACTCTTAGTACAGCCCTCTTTCAGTTGAGTCAGACTTAAAACCTTTTCTTCATAAAAACAGTTTACCAACTTTTCATACCCCAAAACTAAAATTGCCTGGCCACTTATTTCACATGGGTCTATCGCATGGCTCATTTCATGGGCAATTGTAAACACCCTATTAAACCAGGATTTAGCAGATAATAGATAAGCTCCGCCCACTCGAATTACCGTTTTTCCATCGGGAAAGCCTTCATAATAAACATCATTTTTGGTAAAAAGATCCGGTTCATTAGCATAAAGAGATACTGGAGGTGGTAATTCTAAAACAATATTATTTATTCGCGCTATTAATACTTTTTTTGTATCCTTTGAAATAACTTGGTTCGGTTGAGTTTCAATTAAATGGACCATTCGTTTCTTAATCCAGCCATATGTCTCCAAAAGCATTAGCTTTCTTTTAGGTGTATAAATACGATGAACTAGTTCCTCATCAATTTGCTCATTACTCCAATCCGGGTGTTCATGAAGAATGGTTTCATAGAGTCTTAAAGCTTCCACCTCTCCTTTAATATCAGGCTGAACACTTCCTGTGGGATCATGAATGATCTCCTTCGGAGCACAGGCAGTTTGATAAAAGTGTTCACACAGAAGTGATGCGACAGGTTCATAGTTTTCTTTATTCTTTTCAGAATCTATTACTACTCCAGTAATGGCGCGGCTATTTCCTTCGTCTATACCCTGTAAATCGCTTTTGAAAAATTGTTGATACCCCACATTTGAAATCAAAGCTAGGGAGGCCAATACTATAGAAACTCTTGCCGTATATTTAGGGAGATGCAATTAGTTAATCTCCTTACGAAGTTCACTAATTTTTCGAATGAGTTCGATATTACCCGGTTGGTGTTCCAGGGCCAGCTCCAATTCCCGAGCCGCTTTCATGAACATTTTCTTCTCTATAAAAATAAAGGCAAGATTCACATGAGGAAAATGACGAGAATCATATCTTTTACTTTTGATAGCTTTTTTCAGCCAAGGAATGGCTTGATCCAGATTTCCTTGTGAAATTAAATAGGACCCAATGTCATTAAAAGGATTACCAAAATCAGGGTCCAGTGAAATGGCCTGTTTACAAAGTTCAATAGCCTCATTGGTATGGTTTAATTGATGCTCCATCCATGCCCAATAGGTCATTGCATCGGCTGTAGGATGCACATTCATACTAGATTTGAATATTTCTTTGGCCTTTTCTGTATGCCCAGAATGGGCAAGACTTAACCCCTCTTGAATTAGGTCTTGAGCCCGCATGTACGAGAGTACTCCCATCAGATTATTGTGCCCTCTATTCTAAAACCACGCAATAGGGTATGCTTACACTATGAACAAGATCGTTTGTAATTCTTATCAAGAGTTTTGGCCCTATTATCTAAAACTACATTCTAAACGGGGTACAAGATTGTTGCATGTCGCCGGACTCTTACTAGGACTCCTAATTTTTGGCCTTAGTTGTTTTTTTCTAAAATTTAGTTATTTATTATTAGCTCCAATCGTAGGTTATACTTTCGCGTGGGTTTCTCACTTTTTTATTGAAAAAAATCGTCCCGCGGCGTGGCAATACCCATGGTGGTCTTTCATCGCAGATTTTAAAATGGCTAGCTTAGTATTACGCGGAAAAATTTAATCTCAATCCCATCTATTTAGAACTCAATGACCTCTTAAATAGATTTGCATAAGGAATCACTTGCTGGTGATCTCTTGCCCATTCTTCAATTCTAAGAATCTCATTATATTTAGCCGTTCTTTCAGATCTTGAAACAGATCCCGTCTTAATCTGTCCACAACCACTTCCTACTGCCAAATGTGCAATTGTAATATCTTCAGTCTCTCCCGAGCGATGAGAAGCCACTGAGCTATATCCGTTTTTTCGGCAAAGCAGCATGGTATCGAATGTTTCCGTAAGAGTTCCCACCTGATTTACCTTGATAAGAACTGAATTTGCTATGTTCTCAGAGATCCCTTTCGCTACTCTCGATTTCTGAGTCACAAAGAGATCATCTCCCACCAATTGAAGACGCTTTCCAAACCTATCCGTTAATTGTTTCCACCCTATCCAATCATTCTCATCTAAACCATCTTCAATACTTACTAAGGGAAACTTTTCCAACAGATGTCCATAGTAATTAATTAATTCTTCTCTAGTGATAGATTTTTTTCCTTCAGAAGACAGTAAATACTGCTGAGTATTTTTATCAAAGAAAGAGCTGGCTGCGACATCAAGTGCTAAAGAAATTTGCTTTCCTAATTGATATCCAGCCTTTTCAATAGCTTGAACAATCAGAGTTAAAGCTTCCTCATTGTTTTTTAATCGTGGTGCAAAGCCACCCTCATCTCCCACTGCTGTTGAAAAATGAGAGTCGTGAAGTTTTTGCTTTAAATGTTGAAACACTTCACAACCACTTCTTAATGCTTCATGAAAACTATCAAAACCATGAGGTACAATCATGAACTCTTGAATTTCCAAACCATTATTAGCGTGAACTCCACCATTTAATATATTCATTAGGGGAACGGGTAATTGCATCTCCTTGTGAGTAAGTCCTAACATTTCATTAATTACAAAAAATAGAGGTTTTTTTTGATGGGCTGCAACAGCATGAACAAAGGCCAATGAAACTCCCAGTAAAGCATTCGCTCCTAATTTTTCTTTCTGTTCCGTTCCATCCGCTTGAAGGGTAGCTTCATCTAGCTCTCTAACACCTGCAAAGATTTTCCCTTGAAGAAGTTTCGCCAAAATATCGTTCACATTTTTTACAGCCTTTAAAGTTCCTTTACCCAGAAATCTTTTAGGATCTCCATCTCGAAGTTCCAAGGCCTCATGCTCCCCCTTTGATGCCCCAGAGGGAACCATGGCCCTTCCCCAACTTCCATCTCCTAAAGTAACCTCCACTTCAATAGTCGGAGTTCCTCTCGAATCTAGAATTTCTCGCCCATGAATTTTCGAAATTTTATAAGACATAAAAAAAGCCCTCGATTGAGTATCCTAAATCTAACTCTGCTCTTTGGTCGAGCAAAATTCTACCTATAGGACCCAATGAGGGCTTTAATCTTGATTCAGCCGGTAAAGTCACCGACAAGAATTAATTAATCGTTTTTCTCTTCTCTGAATTCTGCTTCAATAGGTTCGTCCTCTTTTTTTGCCGCAGACGGTTCTGTCCCGTTCTGTGCCGGATCCCCATTTGGAGTGGCTTGAGAGGATGATTTATACATCTCTTCAGCTAGCTTATGAGATAAAGAGGTCAGTTTATCAAAGCAGGCTTGCATGCTAGCATGGTCCTCTTTCTCAACCGCTTCACGCCCATCTTTCGTAGCCGTTTCAATATCTCCTTTTAGATCAGCGGGCACTTTATCACCATTTTCTTTAAGAAGTTTTTCAGTATTATAAACGAGATTATCCAAGTTATTTTTTAGTGTAACTCGTTCTCTTTTTTCTTTGTCCTCTCCCGCATGAGACTCTGCATCTTTAACCATTTTCTGAATATCACTTTCACTGAGACCACTACTAGCCGTGATCTTAATGGAATGTTCTTTTCCAGTGGCAAGATCCTTCGCTGCGGCGTGAACAATACCATTGGCATCAATATCAAAGGTAACTTCTATTTGAGGAACCCCTCTAGGAGCCGCAACCATTCCGTTTAATTGAAAGCGAGCTAACGTACGATTGTCGTAAGCAAACTCTCTCTCCCCTTGGAGCACATGAATTTCAACTGTGGTCTGATTATCTTCAGCAGTTGAAAACACTTGGGTTTTCTTAGTGGGAATAGTTGTATTTCTTTC
Source organism: Bdellovibrionales bacterium (assembly GCA_009692515.1). Lineage (GTDB taxonomy): Bacteria > Bdellovibrionota > FAC87 > UBA2466 > UBA2466 > UBA2466. The sequence goes on along the minus strand of SHZA01000035.1, from coordinate 7,862 downwards.
AATAAGTTTAGTGAATACATGACCTAAAGTTTCAATACCAAGAGAGAGCGGAGTTACATCTAGCAGTAATAGGTCCTTAACTTCTCCAGCCAAGACTCCGCCTTGAATAGCAGCTCCAATAGCGACAACTTCATCTGGATTCACACTTTTATTGGGTTCTCTTCCAAAAAACTTTTTTACCGCTTCTTGAATTTTAGGAATACGTGTCGATCCCCCTACTAAAACGACTTCATTGATATCCGCAGCCGTTAAACCCGCATCCTTCAAGGCTTGTTTACAGGGTTCAATGGATTTCAAAATTAAATCATCGATTAATTGCTCGAATTTAGCTCGACTTAATTTAATTTGTAGATGTTTTGGACCACTGGCATCTGCCGTAATGAAAGGTAGGTTAATGTCCGTTTCTAAAGCAGAAGAAAGCTCGATTTTAGCTTTTTCACCAGCCTCTTTTAGCCGCTGCAAGGCCATTTTATCTTTACTAAGATCAATTCCCTGATCTTTTTTAAACTCCGTGATTAACCATTGAATAATTCTCTGATCGAAGTCGTCACCACCCAAATGGGTATCGCCGTTGGTCGATTTCACTTCAACAACATTATCACCCACATCAAGAATAGAAATATCAAAAGTTCCGCCACCGAAATCATAAACGGCTATTTTTTCTTCCTTCTTTTTATCTAGACCATAGGCCAAAGCTGCAGCTGTAGGCTCATTGATGATTCGTTTAACATCAAGACCTGCGATGCGGCCAGCATCTTTAGTGGCCTGTCTTTGAGCATCATTAAAGTAGGCAGGTACTGTAACGACTGCCTCTTTGACTTCATGACCCAAATAATCTTCAGCACATTTTTTTAGTTTTTGTAGAATTAAGGCTGAAATTTCTGGCGCTGAATAATTTTTGCCCCGAATATCAATAGCAACTTCATTTCCGTTTTTCACGGCTTTGTAAGGAACCAATTGGGTTTCCCCTGTAACCTCTTCAAATCGACGTCCCATAAACCGTTTTACAGAATAAATAGTATTTTCGGCATTAGTGATGGCCTGTCTTTTAGCTACCATTCCAACTAAACGCTCTCCATCCTTGGTAAAAGCAACTACGGATGGTGTAGTACGCCCACCCTCTTCGTTAGCAATAACTTTAACATCGCCACCTTCCATGACAGATACACATGAATTTGTTGTTCCTAAATCGATTCCAATAATTTTACCCATATTCTCTCCTTAAAATGATATTTCCATTTTTTCACTAACTTAAGAGCTTTTCGAAGCTGTTTTAGTGAATCTTTTTTATCGATACGATGGCTAATATGTGTTCGGTTTTTTTTAAGTCAACTTAAAAGATTCAGGCTTGACTCTTATTGAAAAATTAGCAAGTTACACATATCTGAAAGAGGTAAGTTATGCCGTTATATGAATACCAATGTGTGAGTTGTGAAAAAATAATTGAAATTATTCAGAAATTTTCAGATGAACCTCTAAAAACTTGCCCTAAATGTGGAAAAACTGTCAAAAAACTCATGTCCTTAGGTAGCTTTCAACTTAAAGGTACGGGTTGGTACGCGAGTGACTACAAAAAAGCTCCCCCCAGTACTAATTCACAAAATACAGCAGAAAAAACTGTCTCTTCCTCCAGTGAAACCTGCTCTCCAACTACAGAGAAAATTAATGCTATCACTACACCCGCTGCCGAACTATCCAAACCAACCACTAGTACCATTGGAAAAACAACCTGTTCTATAAATTAATTTCTGCTAAACATCTAATTTTTCTACTTTTTCTATTAATATCTGCCTTAGGTGCCTTGACTTTTAGGTCAAGCCCCCCAATATTTGAGCGTTCGTTTTTAATTGGGTGAAACGAAGGAGGTCGTCTAACGATTTCCCGATAGGCTATTTCAAGGAGGAAACAATATGAATATTCGTCCCTTACACGATCGTTTAATCGTGAAGCGTTTTGAAGAAGAAGAGCGTACTAAAGGTGGAATTATTATTCCTGATAATGCGAAAGAAAAACCACAACAAGGTGAGGTTATCGCAGTGGGAGCTGGAAAAGTTCTTGAGGATGGGAAAAAAGCTCCTCTAGAAGTAAAAAAAGGCGACCGTGTTCTTTTTGGTAAGTATTCTGGAACAGAGATTAAAATCGATGGCACAGAATATCTTATGATGAAAGAAGAAGATATTTTAGGAATCGTAGTAAAATAAATGTCAAAAAAGGAGATTGTTTATGTCAGCAAAAGAATTACGTTTTAGAGAAGAAGCTCGATCAGCGATCCTTAAAGGGGTTAACGTTCTTGCCGAAGCAGTTAAAGTAACACTTGGACCCAGAGGCCGTAATGTCATCATTGAAAAATCTTTTGGTGCTCCCACAATCACAAAAGATGGTGTGACTGTTGCGAAAGAAATTGAACTTGAAAATAAGTTCGAAAATATGGGCGCGCAAATGGTTAAAGAAGTTGCAAGCAAAACCAGTGACGATGCTGGTGATGGGACAACAACCGCCACTGTTTTAGCCCAAGCTATTTTTCGCGAAGGCGCAAAGGTAGTCACCACTGGACAAAATCCTATGGAACTAAAACGAGGAATCGATAAAGCTGTTGAAGCTGTTGTTGCTGAACTTAAAAGACTTAGCAATCCTATTAAAGGGGAAAAAGAGATCGCTCAAGTAGGAACTATTTCGGCAAACAATGATCCAACTATTGGAAAATTAATTGCAGAAGCTATGGCCAAAGTGGGTAAAGAAGGCGTTATTACAGTAGAAGAATCCAAAACAGCTGAAACAACTTTAGAAGTTGTTGAAGGAATGCAGTTTGATCGTGGATATCTTTCTCCTTATTTTGTAACCAATGCAGAAGCGATGGAATGCCAATTAGAAAACCCTTTCATTCTTCTGTGTGACAAGAAGATTTCTGGCATGAAAGACTTACTTCCTCTTTTAGAGAAAGTAGTTCAAGCTGGACGTCCTCTTCTTATCATTGCTGAAGACATCGAAGGTGAAGCTTTAGCTACTTTAGTAGTTAATAAATTACGTGGAACTATCCAAGTTGCAGCAGTGAAAGCTCCTGGATTTGGTGACCGTCGTAAAGACATGTTAAAAGACATTGCTACCTTAATTGGTGGCGAAGTTATTGCTGAAGAATTAGGACTAAAGCTTGAAAATGCTAAAATTGAATCTTTAGGTTCTGCTAAAACCGTTACAATCGACAAAGAAAACACAACGATTGTAGATGGCAAAGGTGCGAAAAAAGATATCGATGCTAGAGTAAAAACTATCCGAGCTCAAATTGAAGAAACAACTTCTGACTATGACCGCGAAAAACTCCAAGAGAGACTTGCGAAATTAGTAGGTGGAGTAGCCATTATTAATGTTGGCGCTGCAACTGAAGTAGAAATGAAAGAGAAAAAAGCTCGTGTAGAGGATGCTCTTCACGCAACTCGTGCCGCAGTAGAAGAAGGCATACTTCCTGGTGGTGGAACGGCCTATATTCGTGCAGCTCAGGTATTAGATAAATTAAAACTTGAAGGGGAACAGCAATTCGGAGCTAATATTATCCGACGCGCTTTAGAAGAGCCTTTGAGACAAATATCTCAAAATGCTGGATACGAAGGTTCTATCGTAGTTGATAAGGTGAGAAGCAATGCCAATACTAATTTTGGCTTCAATGCTCTTGCAGAAAAATACGAAGATCTAGTTGCTGCTGGTGTCATTGATCCTACTAAAGTAGCTCGCTGTGCTTTACAAAATGCAGCAAGTATTGCTTCATTAATGCTTACCACAGAAGCCATAATCACTGAAAAACCTAAAGATGAGGAAGCTCACGCAGGTCACGGTGGTGGCATGGGCGGTATGGGCGGTATGGGTGGAATGGGCGGCATGGGCGGTATGATGTAAGCTTCCCAGCTTCGCACAAGTATTTGAATAAAAGGGGCGGAACTTTAGAGTTCCGCCCCTTTTTATTTCTTTATAATATTTTAATTCGAAATCATCTTTTTTTAGAAACTTATTTTGAAAGAGCAATCATGGAAAGGGCGAATCCAGTCATCGCGGTAATAAACCCAGTAAAAACTGTAATTGTTACCATGTCACGTCTCCAGTTATAAGGTACAGAAACGACATCTCCATCAAATAACTTGGGAATTTTTTCACCATCAGCAATCAAGTCTTCTAAGTTAACCGCAATTAAATCTTTTACATTTCGTCTTCTGATCTGAATTCCATTTAACTTGGTAGTATCCGTATACCCACCCGCATATAGCATAGCGAATAAAAGATCGGTTCCTTCGGGAACATAATGAATTCCTTGTTGGGAAACAGACCCAAATAACATCACCCGCATTAGAAGTTTTCCATAACCGGTGCCATGAACATATTCGCCTGATCCTGGAAGGTGGTTGGGTGGAATTTGAGTGAATTTATCATCGATAGATTCAGCGCGAATCCCTCCAATGGATAAAGTTAAAGATAAAACTAAACACAAAGTTACTATTTTTTTTATCATCATTTTTTTGCTTTTATGATTTTTTATTATTATACAAAGCTTGTTTAATTACGCCATCTTATTTCGGATCCCGCCAAGTTTCCATCCAATGAGTTACCAATCTAACCATCACACCAGACCCGCCACGACTTGGATGATAATTAAGATCTTTGCGATGCCATGCACTTCCTGCAATATCAAAATGAACCCAAGGGACCTTTGAATCGACAAAGAACTTAAGGAACATTCCCGCTTTACTAGATCCAGCTTCGCGATTGCCACTATTGCGAATATCTGCCGTGCTACTTTTTAAATCCTCCTCATATTCCTCATACAAAGGCAATTCCCAAACTCTTTCACCCGTTTCATTAGCGCATTTTTTGACATCATCGATTAAACCTCGATGAGTTCCCATGATTCCAGTGGTAACCGTTCCAAGGGCAACAACTACAGCCCCTGTTAATGTTGCAAAATCGGCAATGGCTTGCGGTGTAAAATATTTTTGAACGTATTCCATTGCATCGGCTAAAACTAAGCGCCCTTCGGCATCCGTATTAATGATCTCAACGGTCTTTCCCGTCATGCTTTTCTGAACATCGCCTGGCTTTTGAGCTCTTCCACCTGGCATGTTTTCAGTAGCTACAATTACACCAACTACATTTCTGGGTACTTTTAGATCTGCTAAAGCTTGGAATACACCTGCCACCGTAGCAGCTCCCATCATGTCATATTTCATCTCCTCCATGCGGTCGGCGGGCTTTAATGAGATTCCACCACTATCAAAAGTAAGGCCTTTTCCAACTAAAGCTATCGGTTTATCGGCTTTTTTGCCCTTCATGTGTTCAAGAATAATTAGCTTGGGCTCCTGGATAGAACCTTGGGCCACTCCAATAAGAAGCCCCATTTTTTCTTTTTCCATCTCTTTTCGTCCGAGAATGCTGCACTTAATTCCTCGTTCTTTAGCCATTTTTTCTATTAATCGACTAAATTCGGTTGGAGTCAAAATATTGGCTGGGCGATCTCCTAAAGAACGGGCAAAATTTACTGCACCTGCTAAAATGGCAGCCTTTTCAGCCGACTTCACTAAGGCGGGACTCTTCATTCCTAAAAAGGTAATTCCTTCAGCTGAAAAAGAATTGATCTCAACTTTTTTTAAATCTTTGTATTCGTAACCGGCCATTAAGTAACCTTCACAGAAGGCTTGAATAGCGTTAGTGACCTCTGAAGGTTTAGCCCCTGCAAAAACACTATCAGCTTGAAGAGCTACCTTAGAAACTTTTTCCTTTTTCTGAGCCTGAAAAAGAGCCGCACCCGCCTGTCGAACTACTTCCATAGAAAACTTTTTAGGATGGCCTAAACCAAGAAGAAAAAGATTAGAATAACCCGCGTAAGAAAAAAACCGTAAAAAACTAACTTCATTTTTTTTCCCACTAAAATGTTTAGAGGCTTTGATCTGCTCGGTAAGAATCTCTATTTCTTTACTGCGCTTACCTTTATATAGATGTTGAGTCGTCTGATCCTTCTCATTCGGTTCCGACTGATACCAACCCAAAACAAGGGCTTGAGATTTAGTAGCTTCGATTGTGGTTACAAATTCAAATTTAGCTAAGTTCACTAGGCCTCCAATAACAATAGTTCAATGTCTATTGTACGAAGGCTATACCCAACTTGACAACCTTGTTGGTTAATTTTTATTTTTGGGTAGTAAAGATAAAGCGTGACCAATGGGAGAGGGTGAATAGGCTCCGAGCTTAATTAAACTCTCAAATTTTTCTGCCTCTTCTTTAGAGGTAAAGGTAAGTCGGTTTACAAAGTTTGAATCTAATAGCTTCCAATATAAGGCATAGGAATCTGTTTGGTTTTTCAACCAGAGGCTTTCTAACTGATATGATGATACGCCACGACCTGAAACATCAAGGAACAGCTCTGAACTAGCAAAGCTAATGGCACTAGCTAAACTACTAGAGGTGATCATTTTTTGTTCTCGATTTTCATCGAGCCACAAAACTAAATATTCACTACCACTTTTTACCAAGTACCCTAACTCTGGCTTGAACTTAGCAGGTGGGGCCAAGTAAGCCCCGACAGCAAAAAATTCAATAAGCATTAAGAACCCTACTGCCAAGGTTTTTTCTATTAAGGAATTACGTTTTTTTAAACCTATCGATAAAAGCTTCATCTTAATCCTAAAAAAGCAATTCCAATGCCTACAGGCCAATATAAAAATACATTAATATTTTCAAGTATTTAGATTGATTTGTGTTTTTGGTTTCTGTAGAACTTTTGTTATTTTGTTTGTTAGATAGGCAATATTCACTCAAACTCACAAAACAACTGGCTAACAAAAGGGATGACTCAGTGGTCTCAATAAAGAAAAAAGTGGCTGCTATAACTATTTGAATTTACATGTTTTTTATACACTTTTAAAGTGGTCCCATTTTGGATCTACTCATTGCATCTCAACCTGAAATGATAAATCGATGAGTTACTAGCTTTTAGCCTTAAAAGAGAGACCACATTTAAAATCCTTGGGTCTGAATGTTGGCATTAAGATTGCTAAAGAGATCTCTGAATCGATAGGGTTTGTTGGATGTTTGTTGGCCCTACCGAATCATTGTTTTTTGAAAAGTAATTTGAGGCGAGAAGAGCGGGACTATTTAATCTTCATTCCCCCCCCCAAACCTGTTGCCGAAGTTAGGTAGCCCTTCTTCTCCCTCAAACTTACTTTTATTAAACCCGTTTTTCTTTCTTTCCCAATCCCACTTAAAATAGTAAAATAGCCATAATAATTCACAATAAAAAATGCGAAAATTCATTCCACTCCTTTTAGTAGTCTTTATCTGCTTAGGGGCGAAAATCTGCCTTCAAAAAACTAAGTTAATTAGCCCTCCAATGAGTCCGGACTTAAAACCGATACTTGCCTCTTATCAAAGCACCTCTGTTGAAAAATATGCTTTTGGTTTTAATAGTCTAATTGGGGCCTCGATTTGGGTGCAACTTTTACAACAGAGCGATTACAGGCCGCTAACAAGGGGGACGGTCAGTTGGGAATTTGCCCAATTGAATACGTTAACAACCTTGGATCCCAACAATAATAGGGCTTTTGACTTTGGTTCTATTTTTATTTCGGTGTTACGAAAGGATAAAATAGGCGGAAAAATTCTACTGCAAAAATGGACAAAAAAACGACCTGAGTTTTGGAGAACCTGGTATCTCTTAGGAAGTCATAATTTTTTAGAATTAAATGACTATGCAACTGCGGCCCCCCTGATTCTAAAGGCATCAAAAATGCAAAACGCCCCGGAGTGGCTTTCCTCTCTTGGTATTCGATTACTTTCAGAGTCTGGCCAATTATATCAAGCGCTAAAAACATCGGTTGAATTAATCA
>SHZA01000034.1 GCA_009692515.1 Bdellovibrionales bacterium | reverse complement strand
ACATTACTCGCACCCAAAGAGACTACTTTTTTGGGACGTAATTTCAATACGAGCCTTAGGGATCTTCCACAATGCCACAATCCATAAAAAGGATTCACTATACGCAACTTTCCAAACCATTTAAAAAGATGGGGAACACTATAAATGGGAATAGTTCCCTTCCCTAAAGAATCAATATCGGGACCATAAGTGGTTACAATCGCAGTAGGTAAAAAGGAAAGTTGTTCAAGTAACATCAGGGCATTGTGAAGATGCCCTCCTCGATCGGTAACCACGATAAAATTAGATGGCTTCATATCTTGTGTTTTTTTAATACGAATTAATTTTAATTAAAAAGAGATTAAACAGCTCGCTCAAAATTTAAATAACGATTCTTCCGAAAACCAGCATTTTTAAAAAACCGCTGCGCGCCTTCGTTATTGTGTTCCGTATTAGCCCAAAGAGCTTTAGCTTTCTCTCTCTGCCCAATCGATACCACCTGATCTAAAATTGTTTTTCCCACTCCTCGACGACGAAAACGTTCCTCCACATAAAGCTCGTCGATATAAATAGTCAAACCGCCCTTTTCTACGCTGTGATATCGAGTCAAAATAAGATAGCCAATTTTCTCTGGGCCTTGTTTGATAAAATAGGGGGTCGCCAAAGCTTCATTTTTAAATAGGCTTTTTAATCCCTCTTCAATATTAACTATCGATTCATAATCCTCTTCAAACCGATAGAGGGCTTCAATATAATCCTTTAACAACTCCGATTCTTGAAGGCTTACTTTACTAAGTTCGATAGGCGCTTGTAATATATTAGACATACTGAAATTATAATCCAAGTCGAGTCAGACTCAAACAAGAACTAAAAAAGATGTTTTAAACACTCTTCCATTCGGTCCACTAGGATAAACTTGAGCCCCTTCTTCACCTCAGGCTCAATTTCTTTTAAGTCTCTGGTATTCTGTTTCGGAATTAAAACCGTTTTAATATGACATCTTTTCGCAGCAAGTAATTTTTCCTTTATTCCACCCACAGGAAGAACTTTACCCGTTAGAGTGAGCTCTCCAGTCATCGCAATGCCTCTTTTTAATGGTTTTTGGGTCACTAAGGAATAGAGACTGGCCGCCATCGTTATTCCAGCCGATGGGCCATCTTTAGGGGTAGCCCCTGCAGGTACATGTAAATGAAGTGAGTATCGTTCAAAATATTTTTTAGGTAGTTCCAACTGCAGCGCCTTGCCCCTTACAAAAGTATAAGCAATATTAGCCGACTCTTGCATCACATCGCCCAAACTTCCAGTAAGAACAAATCCCCCGCGACCCTCTACCTGAGCACTTTCTACAGTGAGAACATCTCCTCCATACTGTGTCCAGGCCAATCCTGTAGCCGTCCCTATCGTTTTTTCATTTTCAATCGGCTCAGGAGGAAAAGGGGGAAGGCCTAATAATTTCTCTAAAGACTTTATGTCTTGCACTCTCACCGGCCGATTTTTTCCGGTGGCAATTCGATATGCTGCTTTGCGACACACCCGAGAAATTTGTCTCTCAAGCACACGCACTCCAGATTCTCTTGCATACTGCTGAACTAAAAGCTTGAGTCCTTTATCTGGAAATTTTACATTCGCACCTTTAATTGCATTTTTCTTTAGTTGTTTTGGAATTAAATATTTTCTAGCGATCTTAATTTTTTCATTATCGGTGTAACCGGACAAACTAATAATCTCCATCCGATCCAAAAGAGCTGAGGGAATACTATCTAGAGAGTTTGCCGTGGTCACAAAGAAAACATCTGAGCAATCAAAAGAAAGATCCAAATAATGATCTAAAAATTCTGTATTTTGCTCTGGATCTAATAACTCTAAAAGAGCAGAGGAGGGGTCGCCACCTGCATAGGAGGTTCCAATTTTATCAATTTCATCAATTAAGAAAACGGGATTTTGTGTGCCTATCCGTTTTAAACCCTGAATGAGTTTACCTGGCATCGCCCCAACATAGGTTCTGCGATGACCTTTGATCTCAGCTTCATCCCGCATTCCCCCGACAGAAAATCTGATGAACTTTCTATTAAGTGCTCTAGCAATCGATTTACCTAAACTAGTCTTTCCAGTTCCTGGCGGGCCCACGAAGCAGATAATAGATCCTTCAGAGGTTTGTTTAAGTTTTCTAACGGCCAAAAACTCTAAAATTCTTTCCTTTACCTCTTTTAATCCGTAGTGGTCTTTATCTAAAACCTCTCTCGCTTTTTTTAGGTCATAGGATTCTTTAGACCTGACTCCCCAAGGAAGAGCCGTTAACCAATCCAAATAATTAATAGAAACTGAATACTCCGAAGACTGTTCTGCTAAAGTCGTCAGTTTTTCTATTTCTTCCTCAATTTTTACTTTGGCCTCTTCAGGTAATTTCTTATCATTTAGACGGGCTCTAAATTTTTCAATCATTCTATTTCTATCCCCGACAGAGCGTCCGAGTTCTTTTTGAATGAGCTTTAATTGCTCATTCAAATAAAAATCTCTCTGAGCAGAAGAAACTTTTTGATTAATCTCATCACTAATTCGGCGTTGAACCGACTGTACCTCTTCCTCTTTTTTCAAAAGTAAAAGAAGGGAATGAAGCCGTTCCTTAACTTGACCCTGTGCTAAAAAATCTTGGTAATCCTTTACGTCTCGAATCAAAACAGAGGCCATGAAGTCGGCTAATTTTCCTGGCCCGTCTATATTTACAAGAGCTACCTTCACCTCTTCTGAAATCAGAGGATTATCTCGAGACAATTGTTTGAATCTAGACAGACAGCTTCGAATTAAAGCTTCAAGCTCAGTTCCCTTTTCTAGGTCTTCATAAATATATTTTACCGAGGCAACAAAATGGGGATCGGTTCCTAGTAATTCTTTAATTTCAAATCGCTCTAGTCCCGATAAAAGAACACTCACTTGATTATCAGGTAAGTTGATCTTTTTTAAAATGCGAGCCGCCACTCCGTAACGGTAAAAAGGGGTCTGACTTAAGCTTCGTTTCCTATCCGTTGCACGATGAGTAGAAACCACCCCTTCAACAGGAAGACCACTAATAGAGGTGGTGGGCCCAGCGGCCACGGTACTCGCTTCGGGATCTCGATTTAAGATAACACCAAGCACCCCACCCTCTTCCATTACCTTTTCTAAAGTTTTAGCTAGTTTGCCTTCTGGCAATATCAAAGGAACCATCATTCCTGGAAATAAGGTGGTGTAGGCGACAGGGAGTAAAAATAGGGTGGCTGGTAAAGGTTCGTCCAAAGGCATTAAAGATGAGATCGACGCTGGAGTAGGAATAAGAAGCCCCTCCTCACCTCTGCGGTCTCTCAAAGATTTTCGTTTTTTATGATCTAGCATATTCTGGGTATACTAGATTCGTAACGATTAGAGTCAATCGAAATAGACTGGAAAAAAGGTCCGATTCAACAAATATTAAAAGAACAGCCCAAAAATCTCACCTGTAAAATGTGCTATAAAATAGTATCGGCTTGAAATCATATAGAAAAAACGCCTTTTTAAGGCGCTATTTTCAACTTTAAGTCTTAGAGTCCGTTAAGGTCGTGTGGCTAAACAAGCACTTAAGTACTCAAACAATTTAGCAGATCGGTCAACAGCCACAGTGCTCTGTGTAACTGTCGTCGCGCTAGATGTTGTCTGGGATCCTGTAGTATTAGCATGAGAACTATTAGCCGGTTCCGCTGCTAAACTTAGCTGACCTAAAAAAACAAAACTAACGATAAAAATAAACTTCTTCATGAGCCAACTCCTATTGAATGATAAAAACGAAAATCGGATGCTCTTCCAATGATCGTCAAGAGATTATTGTGCAATGGCTGTACCAGCTATCGGCTTGCACATTTGGGATTTTAGGAGTGTCTTTATTGAATACATCTTTAATTATCCTCCCACCAACTCACTCGTAAACCCTTGATTATTAACGTTCCAATCTGTCTAAAATAGTGACAGTGCATTTTAAGAAAAATGACCCAATTAGGGCCCATCTTACCCTCCTTGACCGAATGGCTTTCCAAAGTTACTCTTTGAACTTCTATTTTTTCAAACAAGAAAGCGAGACACTACATGGATACATTAGTACAAAAACCAGCGCCAGAATTCAAAACCAATGCGTTGGTAGGAGAAGACTTTAAGCAAATTTCCTTGGCCGATTACAAAGGCAAATGGGTGTGTTTATTTTTCTATCCTTTAGACTTCACCTTTGTCTGTCCTACAGAGATTACAGCCTTCGATAATGCTTACAAATCTTTTAAGGAAGCTAACTGCGAAGTTCTTGGTTGTTCAGTCGACAGTCGTTTCAGCCATTTGGCTTGGGCTAGAACACCTCGTAAAGAGGGCGGTATTGGCAAATTACAATTTCCTCTTTTAGAAGATCTCACTAAAGAAATAGGAAGAAAATATGGTGTGTTATTAGAGGCCGCAGGAATCACTCTGAGAGGACTATTTTTAATTAATCCTCAAGGTGTCATTCAGTACCAACTTGTTCATGACCTTGGCATCGGAAGAAATACAGAGGAGGTTCTTCGTGTATTACGAGCGCTTCAAGAGGTGGCTAAAACAGGAGAGGTCTGTCCAGCTAATTGGGAACCAGGTAAGAAAACGATGAAACCGGATCCCATCAAGTCAAAAGACTACTTCCAAGCTGTTTAATAAAAACAGATTAGAAAAACCTTTAGGGCCGAAATTCGAAAAAAGAATTTCGGCCTTATCTTTTTTTAAGGTTTCCTTTTTCTAAGTTCCGTACATATTCAAGAAAGTTTTCGCGAGACTCCTGAGTGTTATTAAAATCTCTTCCTCGACCTCGGTTCTGTGAATTATTTCCTTGAAAGGAACGTCTTTGATTACCGATATTGTCGTTGTCTCTATCTTGAGACTGACCTCCTCGATAGTTATTATCTCTTTGCCCATCTCGACGAGGCTCTCGATGACCACCCTCACGGTGATTATCGCGATGTCCACTGCGATAATTATCTCGGTGTCCACCCTGATGGGATTGTTGTTGTTGGGGTCTTGATCCCATGCTGTGTTGGTTTCGCGTGGGAGCAGGTGCTTGTAATCTCTTTTCAATCATTCCTGAAAGAAGTTCCACCACCAACTGATCAAAACTGATCTTTTCATGACGAGATAAAAGATCTAATCGACGAAACAGTCCCTGAGAAATAGGGACCTCTAAAAAATCTGGATACTGCCGAGATTGTAGCGTTTCAGGAATCGCCTCCCCTTGCCTTCTTAATAAATTTAAATGGCTCTCTAATCGATTTTCACAATCTCTAATCACATCAGATTTAGAACTACCCACAGCCTTAATCTGTTCAAATTCTAAAATAGTAGCGACAAATTGATTTAAATTTTTATCAAAAAAACATTGCACTAAATACTCATCAGATAGCCGTGCTCGGATCGGTTCCGTTTTCACCTCTTCGGGAACCGCTTTCGTTTCGCCGATTTCCGAGGTTTCAAAGGAGGGCTCTAAAGGAGCTTCTGTATTCTGTAAAGCTTCATCACCTTGATTTTTAGTCTCAATCTTCTCATTTCCGATTTCACAATCGGAATCGATCTGAGCTGTTACGATCTCCTCCACAGACTCAAACGCCTCCGGTGAGTTTCTAGGAGAGTTTTCCAACTCCTCCATTTCAACCATAACCTTCTTACTGGCTTTTGAAGTTTTAGTTGGGGTTTTCTTTTTTCCACGAGTCGACGATGCTGAACGCTTTGCATCTGACATAGTATGCTCTCCTAGTTTTATCATCAATGAATGACTTCACATTTACCCGAAAGTCCAGTGAATGACCTGGCTCTTTATTTAGGGTTTTATTTAAGACAAAATTCACAAGAGTGAATTCGGTTAAGTTCTAATGGAAAACCTATCGAATGAAAAGGGGAACCATTGAAATTCAAACAATCTCTTTACTTTAAGGTAACTTTACTTGAGACCCTCTTTTTATTAATAGAATTCTCACATACTTTCAGATGCTTAACTACTTAAAAAACTAACTGGATTAAACTGGTCTTACTACTTGACTTAAATAGCCCAAATTCTCATAATGGGAATTGAAAGTTATTGGACTAGATTAGTCTTATAAGACTAGCCGCGAATATTAGAGGGCAGTTAATAAGTAACTAATTGTTTTTATGGACAAATATATGTTGAGAGTTAATAAAAAAATTGAGTACGGGATTATTGCCCTTCTCTATCTTGCTCAAAAAGAGGAGCAAACTGCGAGCGTTCGCGAAATGGCGGTAAGCTGTAGTATTCCTGAGGCCCTGCTCTCAAAAATCATGCAGACAATGAAATCAAAAGGTTTTGTCCAGCCGGTATACGGCAATCAAGGGGGTTATAAACTGACCCGCTCTTTAACCGATATTAACTTATTAGAGATCACACAAACTTTTCAAGGGCCTATTCAGGTCGCCGAGTGTTTAAGCTCTGAAAATCATAAGTGTCCAGCAAAGGCCTTATGCACCATCATCTCCCCAATGACCGTTTTAAACCAAAAAATTGTAACCTTATTTGAATCAACCTCTTTAGAGAACTTAGCTAATAGAAAGACTGCTATATGAAACTACCTATCTATTTAGATAATAATTCAACTACCCAGGTCGACCCCAGAGTGCTTGAGGCCATGATGCCATTTTTGACTGAAAAGTTTGGAAATGCGGCCAGCCGAAGTCATGCCTTTGGTTGGGAAACTGAGGAGGCGGTAGAAAAGTCTAGAGTGTCTATCGCGAAACTAATTGGAGCTAATCCCAAAGAGATCGTTTTTACCAGTGGTGCCACCGAAAGCATCAACATCGCTCTTAAAGGGGCGGCTGAAATGTATGTTGAAAAGGGCAATCACATCATTACGGCAGAAACTGAACACAAAGCCACTCTAGATTCTGCAAAGTATTTAGAAAAGCATGGTTGCACCGTCACCTATCTTCCCGTCGACAAAAATGGAGCGGTGACTGCTGAGCAGGTGAAGGCGGCTCTGACCGATAAGACTATTTTAATTTCTCTAATGCACGCCAATAATGAAGTAGGAACCGTTCACCCTATTGAAGCCATTGGAAAAATAGCTAAAGAGGCCGGTGTTTTATTTCATGTGGATGCCGCACAAACGACTGGGAAAATTCCCATCAATGTAGAGACAATGGGAATTGATATTCTTTCAATTTCGGCTCACAAAATGTACGGACCCAAAGGGGTCGGTGGCCTTTATGTCAGACGATCTAATCCTAGAGTTCGATTGTCGCCTGTAGTTCATGGAGGCGGACACGAGAGAGGTTTTCGCTCGGGAACTCTGAATGTTCCTGGAATTGTAGGTTTTGGAACTGCCGCTGAGATTTGCTTAAATGAAATGGCAGCAGATGCGGTTCGTTTAACCTCATTGAGAGATCGATTACACAAAGGTCTCTGTGCACAACTCGATGAGATTTTTTTAAATGGAGATCCCATTCAACGGTTGCCTAATAATCTCAACATCAGTTTCGCTTTTGTCGAGGGAGAGGCCATGATGATGGGACTTCAAGAGGTGGCAGTTTCCTCAGGTTCTGCTTGTACTTCGGCTTCACTGGAACCCTCCTATGTCTTAAAAGCCATGGGAATCGGAGAGGAGCTAGCTCACACCTCAATCCGTTTTGGATTGGGACGCTTCACCACTGAAGAGGAGATAGATTTTGTGATTCAAAAGGTGGTGGCTGTCGTCTTAAAACTAAGAGACATGTCACCTCTTTATGAAATGGCTAAAGAAGGTATCGATTTAAAATCTGTCCAATGGACGGCTCACTAAGGAGAAGAATATGGCATACGGACCTAAAGTTATTGATCACTTCAACAATCCACGAAATGTGGGCTCTTTTGAAAAAGGGGACCTTACTGTGGGAACAGGTGTAGTGGGCGCTCCAGAGTGTGGCGACGTCATGAAGCTGCAACTTAAAATCAATGCTGATAATATTGTTGAGGATGCAAAATTTAAAACCTTTGGTTGTGGCAGTGCCATTGCTAGTTCAAGCCTTGTTACAGAATGGGTCAAAGGAAAATCGGTGGATGAAGCTCTACAAATTAAAAACACAGATATTGTGAACGAGCTTTCTTTACCTCCTGTAAAAATTCACTGCTCTGTTTTGGCAGAGGACGCCATCAAAGCAGCGATTGAGGATTATAAAAAGAAACAAAAGATCTCATAAGATTAAGAGATCTTAGGGACTGGAGATTGTTATGATTAACTTAACTGAATCGGCCGTTAAACATATCAAACGTTTTCGTGAAGACGAAAACACCCCTGATGGAGGTCTGCGTGTGGCTGTGGTTGGAGGAGGCTGCAGCGGAATGTCCTATAAACTTGAGTTTCAAAAAGAACCGGCACCCAATGATAAGATTTTTGAACAGGATGGAGTAAAGGTTTTTATCGACCCAAAAAGTTATTTATACGTCAAAGGACTTACCTTAGATTATCAAGGCGGCTTAAACGGAACGGGATTTAACTTTAAAAATCCAAATGCTTCAAAAAGTTGTGGTTGTGGTACTTCATTCGCCGTCTAAAACAATCAAATGCTGGAGCTGTACCCAACAAACAACTCCATTGCTTTTCTGTGAAATCTGCCAATCTATTTTAGATTATCCGGTAGATCTCTCTCTTTCTTATTTTGATATTTTTAAAATCTCAGAACACCTACTAATCGATGAGAATGAGCTTCGTAATAAGTTTTATCACTTGTCTAAACAGGTGCACCCCGATCGATTTGCTACGGCAGTACATCCGGCACCGCTATATGCTTTGAGATGGAGCACAGCTCTAAATCGAGCCTATCAAACTTTAAAAAACCAAGAGGAAAGAACTCACTTGGTTATTGAAAACTATATTGGCCATTCAGACGCTCTCGCTAAGGCCGCGATTCCCACAGATTTAGCTGAAAGCTATTTTGAAATTCAGGATCTACTTAGTGAAGGTCAGGTAGAACCGATTTTGAATTTCAAAAAAGAACTAGAGAATCTACTTATAGAAAGTCAAAAGACTTGGCATAAACTAGCTGCTGAATTCGATTCTGGTTTTAACAAAATAAAAGCAGCCGAAGATTTAAGAAACCATGCCAACCGAGAAAAATATCTCCGGTCGATGCTCTTAGACATCGAAAGAAAGATGAAGTCATGATTGTAGGAATCGATTTAGGAACCACCAACAGTTTGATTGGAACCCTAGAAAAAGGGAGGCCAAAACTTTTTAAAGGAGAGGATGGCAGTCCCTTAATTCCTAGCATCATTGAGTTCCATGAAACCGAAGGAACTCGTGTGGGAATATTAGCCAAAAAAGCCCAAACAGAAAATATATCTCGAACTATTTACAGCGCTAAAAGATTCATGGGCCGTGGCCTTTCCGATGTCACACAATGGATTAAGTTACTTCCTTTTGATTTTTCTCATAGTACCGAACAGCTGATTCGTTTTACGGTAGGGAGTAAATCCTATACACCTATGGAAATAGGGTCCTTGGTTTTAAAAAAACTTAAAACTCTTGCTGAAAAAGAAACCGGCCAAATCGTCGATAAAGCGGTAATCACCGTCCCTGCTTATTTTAATGATGCCCAACGACAAGCCACAAAATTTGCAGGAGAGCTCGCAGGATTAGAGGTGGTTAGAATTGTAAATGAACCGACAGCGGCCTGTTTAGCCTATGGTCTTCAGAAAAAAACCTTTGGCAATATTGCGGTCTTTGATTTAGGAGGGGGCACCTTTGATATCTCAATTCTTAGGGTGGCTGATGGGGTCTTTGAGGTCTTAGCTACTAATGGAAATACGGCTCTTGGCGGAGATGATTTGGACCATGCGATTGCAGAAAAAATAGCTGAGAAAATTCTTAGTGCCACTGGAATCGATCCCTTATTAGAAAAATCATCCCAAGCCATACTCATTCATGAAGCCGAAAAATTAAAACGACAACTTTCGGAATCTGAAATGGTAACGTGGACCTGGGCCGATAGCCCATCCATTACCTTTAATATTACAAGAACTGAAATTGAGAATTGGATTCGTCCTATTGTGGAACGCGCCAAGGAACCCTGCTTGCAATGTTTAAAGGATGCTAATCTCAAACCCAATCAGATTACCGATGCCATTTTAGTCGGAGGTAGTACTCGTGTCCCGCTAGTAAAAAAGCTAGTACAGGAACTTTTTCTTCGAGAGCCTATTGCTACCATCAATCCAGATGAGGTGGTTGCCATTGGAGCTGCCGTACAGGCTAACATTTTGAATGGACAGATTTCAGGAATGTTGCTTTTAGATGTCATTCCACTTTCTTTGGGAATTGAAACGATGGGTGGCGTGGTAGGAAAAATTATTCATAGAAACTCTACGATCCCTATTTCTGCTTCTGAAACCTATTCTACTTATGTAGATGGGCAGGTTTCAGTCGATATTCATGTCGTTCAGGGGGAACGTGAACTGGTTAAGGACAATCGAAGTTTATCTAGATTTCAGCTCAAGGGACTACCACCTCTTCCTGCAGGAATTCCAAAAATTGAGGTTGAATTTATTGTGGACGCCAATGGAATTTTAAATGTAAAGGCTACAGAATTAAGAACGGCAACCTGTGCGAGTGTGTGCGTGAATCCGAGTTATGGATTAACCGATACTGAGGTAGAAAAAATGCTTTTTGATTCCTTTGAAAATGCAGAGGCCGATTTTGAGGACCGGTTTTTAATTGAGTCCAAGATTGAGGCCGATAGTTTGATTAGAGCCACCCAAAAAGCGTTATTAACTGGTCAGGCTCTTGTAGATTCCAATGAGACTCTACAAATTGAGAAAAGTTTAATGAAGCTTCAAGAGGCTAGTTCAGGAAAAGATCGAAAGTTGATTAAAGCCCATATTGATGAGCTGACTGAAAATACTAAACACATGGCTGAATTGCTTCTTAACCAAGCGGTGCGAGAGGCTCTAAAGGGAAAAAATCTAGGAGACACTCCATGAAATGGACCGACGTACGAGAGATTGCTATTCTTCTTTATGAAACCTATCCAGACATCGATCCTCTCACCTTGCGTTTTACCGATCTTCATAAAAAAGTAACCGAGCTTTCCGGATTTAACGATGATCCTAAAAGATCGAATGAAAAAATTTTAGAGGCCATCCAAATGCTATGGCTAGATGAAAAGGACTAAATAAAAGTAGAGGCCGATCTACTAGGCTCACTATCATAATTTCGCATAGCATTAGACGCGATACATTACATTTTTTTTCCCTTCAGCTATCTTTTTATTTTTCAATTTGAAACAAACTTGATACGACAAAAAGGTAGAGAGTAAATAAATTCGTTCCAATGTAGGTAGTTTGATCAGGAATGTGATCCCGGGGGGGAACATGAATTCGATTAAGACAGTTACTTTACTATTGTTATTTTGTGTCTCTATTTGTTTTGCAGATCGTATTGAGTTTCTTTCGGGCGCACAAAATCGCGCAGAATTAATAATGACCCCCATCGTAAGCCAGGAACCTGTGGCAGCCACTGAAGGCACATTCACTCTCCCCTATCTTGATAAAAATAGTGGCCTTGATAGTTTTTCAGAGATCTCTGTTCCCGGGTTGGTATCAATAGGAGAATTAGGACGCCCCTCTCTTCCTACGACAGGAACTCTTATTGCTGTTCCTAAAGGTTATCGTGCTGAACTTACAGTTTTAGAAAAGCAAGAGGCTACCGTTGCCAATACTTGGGTAGCTCCCTATCAAAGTAAAACACGCTGTGACTGTGACAAGGCACAGGCCTTTATTTTTGATTCTACATTCTATGAATCTGCAAATATATTTCCAAGCCAGATGATTGCATTGCAAAACGTCGGTTTTCTACAATCACTGAAGTTTGTCAGGGTGGCTATTAATCCTATTCAATTTCATCCAAGAGAAAAGGCTATTTCTGTAGTTTATCGACTGAAATTTCAGGTGCATTTCATTAAAGAGCCTACACTTTTAAATACCGAATCGGGTAATGTACTTTCTAAAACTGTATTCGGGTTGGCCCAAAATTTAGCGGCGAACGGAAAATCTTTAGGCTCTGCTGTGGTTTCCAATAAGAAGCAAGAAAGTATGTTAATTGTAACTCCGGATAAGCTGAAAGATGCCTTAGATTCTTTTGTGAAATGGAAAACACAAAAAGGAATTAAAGTAGAATTGATTACCTTTGAAAAGGCCGGAGGAACTACCCAATCTTTACAAAAATTTATTCAAGATTACTACAATGAAAAAACGGTAAAGCCTACCTATTTACTCTTAGTAGGAAATGCAGAATCACTTCCACCCTTTTTAGAGAAAACAACCACAGGGGGTGGGGAGCAGGTAGCTGCTAGTGATTATCCTTATAGTTTGCTTTCAGGAAAAGATCCTATTCCAGACATTCTTTACGGTCGGTTATTAGCCGATAATAAAGAGGACGTTATCTCTCAAACTTCCCGATGGATTGAATATGAAAAGCAACCTGATAAAGATGCTTGGTATTCTCACGCAGCCGTTATTTCAAGCAGGGAAAAAGGAACGAACCTTTCCGATAAAGAATATGCATCGACCATTGCTGCCAACTTAAAAAAATACACCTACAAAGTAGTCGATGAATTTTCTGAGGAAGATCAAACGGCTACCTTTAAAAATATTTCCTCCGTTCTTTCAGAAGGAAGATCGTGGATTACTTATATAGGCCACGGTTCGGGACTTGGATGGAAAAGCACTAACGATTCCTTTAACACAACTTCTATTGTCAATATTTCCAATTCCAGACTCCCTTTTATTTTGGATGTTTCCTGTTCTAATGCCGACTACATCCATCATCAGAATTCCTTCGGAAAGGCGTGGGTCACTGCAAAATCTGGAACTCACAATGCAGGTGCCGTTGCTTATTATGGTGGGAGCGTGAACATCAGTTGGGACCCTCCAGCGATCATGGCGATTGGAATTTCTAAATCCCATTTTGAAAAATCGATTCCTAATTTAGGCGGGACTGTGTTAGCAGGACAAATTTATTTATCGGAGCAAAAAGGGGCTGGAAATGAGTTTCTAGATAATTTGCGTTGGTATCAGCTTCTAGGGGATCCCTCTTTGGAATTACGGACGGAACAACCGACCTCCATTAAAGTGACTCAGGAATTTCACAGGACTAAAACTGGACAAAAAATAACGTTGCACGTCAAAGACAATGAATCTCGTCCTCTAGCTGGTGTTTTAGTCGCTTTATCTTCGTCAAATAATGTCGAGCCCTTAGCTGCAGGAAAAACCGATGCTCTAGGAACTGTGAATTTCAATCTAAAATCGAAAATAAACCTATCAAGTGGATTACTGACTTTGACAGGTTACAACATTGAAAGTTTAGTCATTCCACTAGAGCAAAAATAACTACAGCGCGGCAAAACTAAAAAAACTTACTGCTACAAGTGTTAAGATATTATTAATACAGTGCAAAGATGCGCTACCCATTCCATTTTTATTCTGTTAATTTAAATGAGTAAATAGCTCGTTGTCTTATCCATTTACAAAAAAAAGTCTTTCTCATAAACGGTAGTTAACCATTCGGAGGCGTCTATGTCTTGGTCAAACAAGGTATGTTTCTTCGTAGTTCCGCTGTCTCTTAGTATGAGTGTTTTTGGACAGCAAATTCAATTCAATGCGCAAGGGGATCGAGCCACTATCGAATCGCACCTGATCTCTCGAGGAGCCGATATCAGTTCTGTAGAGATGAACCTATCGATTCCTTCTGTGACTATTGAAAATACCAATGATGGATTTCAATCAGTTTCAATTAAGGGATTAATTCCTACACCTAAAGTGGGATCCCCTGAACTATTAACTACAGGGCAGCTCATTGCAGTTCCTGAAGGTTATGTAGCCCAGGTTTCTATTATTGAGGAGTCACACCGAGACATTTCTGAAGTTCTAGTACGACCTACTCAACGAAAATTTCGTTGCAGCAATGGACGGGCAGAATCCTTTTCATATGATTCGGCACTCTATCAATCCGATTCTTTATTTCCTGCTGAAGTTGTAACCTTAGAGGAGGTAGGCAAACTACAAAGTCTACATTTAATGAGAGTTGCGATGACTCCAGTTCAAATGAATTTTGCAGATAGATCTTTAAAAATAACGACAGACCTAAAGGTGAGAGTTGAGTTTAAAAAAACTAATTTAGAGGCTCACAGTCCTATTTCACTTTCTAAATCTTTTTATCGTATTGCTAAAATGAGTACGGCTAATGGACATGGATTGGGATCTACGGTAGTGGCCGAACAGACACCAGAGACCCTAGTGATTCTAGTGGCTGATAGTTTCAAAAAAGAGATCTCCTCTTTAGTGAAATGGAAACAACAACGAGGTCTTAATGTTGAGGTTTTCACGTTAACTGAAGCTGGGGGTACAAAGGAATCGATTAAAAAGTTTGTTCAAGAATATTACGATTCCCATGAAGTGAAACCCACTTATCTACTTACTATCGGAAACAAAACGACGATGCCAACCTATATGGAATCAACAGCAAGTGGTTCTGCGGCTTCCGATTGGCAATACACATTACTTTCTGGCGAGGATAATATTCCAGATCTTTTTTATGGAAGATTAGTCGCTGATGATGTGAAAGAATTAACCACTCAAATGAATCGATGGATCGCATACGAAAAAGCTCCAGAGCTTGGAGCTGCTTGGTATCATGATGCCATGACCATTGCGAGTCCAGATGGATCGGGTCCATCAGATAAAGAGTATGCCGAGCAAATTCAGGAGGCTTTAAAATCACATACCTACAAATTTGCAGACAGCTTTTTTAATAGTACCGACACAGCCACGGCAGCTAATATTTCAGATGCGGCACTTCAAGGGCGTTCTTGGATCTCCTATTTTGGGCACGGATCGGGCACCTCATGGGCATCGACCAACGATACTTTTAGTAATACTGAGGTCCAGAGCCTTGAGAATACTAAATTGCCTTTCATCATCGATGTGGCATGTCAAAATGCAAGCTGGGTGAACATACCTAAGTGTTTTGGAAAGGCTTGGGTCACTCAAACAACACAAACTGGAAAGGCTGCTGGAGCTGTAGCTTTCTACGGCGGCAGTGTGAATATCAGCTGGCACCCACCTGCAGTCATGTCTGTCGGGGTGGCTAAGTCTCATTTCGAAAAGGGGATACCTTCGTTGGGTGGCAGTGTTTTAGCTGGCCAACTTTATCTTTTTGAAAAAATGGGAACGGGCGAAGACACTCTAGACAACTTAAAATGGTACAATCTTCTTGGAGATCCTTCTTTAGTAATCAGAACAGATACTCCAGCTGAATACCAAGTTAAGAAAACCATCACTCGCGCTGGTAATCTTGTGAAGTTAAATCTCACAGCTACCGACACCAGTGGAAAAGGGGTTGCGGGACTTACCGTCTCTGTCGCCTCTTCACAAAGAGGAACGGTCGCTGTAGGTAAAACCGGAGCCGATGGAAAGAGCCAACTTTCTATTCCTTCGGTGGCAGCCTCTGGAGCAGATACCACTCTCACAGTTTCTGGTTACAATGCTGATACGGTTCAAATGGCTTTGTTACAGTAAGATTATTTATATTTAAACCCTGCTTTTCTCAGACGAGAGAAGCAGGGTTTTTTAATGCACTAAGAATAACCTTTTTTTGTAAGGAATAATCTATGCTCAAGTTTTATTATCTCTTAGTAGTTCTACTATTCCTAGGATGCACAAAAAAAACTGAGATTTCTAAATTGAAGGATAGTCTAATAGTACCAACACCCGCACTATTGGGTGAAGCCAAAGAGATGACATCAATCTCTTTGGAATCCAAAAACAGGATTAAATCGAAGACTCACAAAATGGTTAATAAAAAAAATGGGGTTACTAATTTAAATTCTCCAATGGTGGAGATTGGTAAGCACGTGAAGCAGACGAAAACTATAATGAATCACATCCCTGGAGAATAGGGACCTCTTTTCTTGGATAATCGATTCAACTTCAACCTTCAAATCACCTTGGGCCTTTTTTAACCCCGCTTAATCAACCGACGAGGCTCAGGTATTTTAGATAATTTATCGTGGCAGTTAGTATTTTCATAAAGTGTTCCCCCATTACCCCGAGTGACATAACCCGTATTCCACCCTGCAATAATCAATGGAAAGTTTTTAGAGAGATTTTCAATCGGTTCAAAACACTTTAGTTTTTTAACGTAACCACATGGGATGGGAATCGCACCGGTATGTCCCTGTTTGGCACTCCAAATTCTTGTGACATAAACGAAGTCATACCGATCTAAGCCAGAACAGACAAACCTCACATTAGCCACCTCTCGATAGTTTCTTAAGGTGAAGAATTGATCTGAAGAGACAGCCACCCTTTGTTCAGGTTTAATATGCTTTAAAAGAGCCTCTCTTATTGAGGAAGAATTTTCCTCCTCTGGCCGATGGACCACAGAAATAAAATTTTTGCTTTCATGAAAAAACAAAGGGAAAAAAGCCACAAAAATTCCAATAAAACCAAAAGCGCGATGGGGTCTATCTACCTTGAGTTGCTCACCTAGAAAAATAATTGCAATGGGTAACGCCGAAAACCATAGGTAGTAGGGCTGTAACGACCAAATAAATGGAGCCATTATAAAAAAGATGAAACAGGCGCTTTGGAATGAATTAAATATTCTAGAAACTCTTTCCCTCATTAAAAAAATAACTGTAAAAGAACAAAAACAACAAAAAATCAGTTTAAATCCCACGAGTAAATAATGATTAATACAGTAATAGAATCTAGCCCAAAAGACAGCGAAAGAGACTCCCTTATTCCAAGGAAAGGGATAGGGAACCGAGGAGGCATGCGCCGAAATAGAAAACCTATTAATAATTTCCTGATGAGCTAATAACGCTGGAAGGATACAAATGCTAAAGGAGATTGCAGTTCCCAATACCATTAGGCAAAAACTGGTTGCTTTTTTGACTGTAACCACTTGGTACAATAACATTCCCAATCCAATACAAACTCCACAAGCGGGCGATGCGGCACCTGTTAAACCCAAAAATAGCCCCGCAAAAAGATAGTCAAAATGATGTTTAGCTTTTTGTAATAACCACCAACTACTAAGTCCAATCACTAAAGCTAATTCATCAGGACGATCATCATCTGTGGATGTTAAAGAAAGCAGGACTAGAAAACAGAGCGAGATCGCTGCCCACATTCTTCGTTTGTTATCTGAAAATGCCTCCTTTAGAACTGGCCAAATGAGAGCTCCTAATAAAACGGATCTAAGACCTCTAAGCAAACATTCAAAAAGCAAGGATTGTTTCAATCCAATTCCAAAAACCTTCAACCACAAACCAAAAACTATGGGATACACGGGAGGGTAATGGGCAAAAGGCATCTCTGTATCTAAGGGCATGTAAACTAGATTTGAAGCGACTAATTTAGTTTTTAATGCAAAGTTAATTGCAGCCTCTTTAAAGAGAAACACATCGGTTCCGGGAAATCGGCATTCTGTTAGTACAATAAATAAGGTAAATAAACACCAAGCCAAAAGGCTAAGTCCGATTGCTAATCGTCCATAATTTGATAAAGATTTCATTTATATTCTTTTCGTTATTATCATAAAATGACTTAAATTTTCTTTAGCACGCCAACCCCTATGTCTCATTTTTTTGACGTGACCGCTCTGGAGATTGGTTTGTGTACATAGTAAATCGAAGGACATTCTTTTCCAGTAATCCACAGCCCTTTATTATCATAGGCGATCCCATCGATAACTGGACAATTATCTTCAGGTAATGAGAAGGTCCCTGTCGTTTTTCCAGTTTTCGGATCTATGGAAAATATTTTTCCATTTTCAGTGCTAAAACTAGAGGCCCAAAGTAACTCGCCATCCCAGGCTAGATCCTCAACATCCTTTATCTTTGTCTCAATACTTCTAGTGACTTGCAGTGTTTTCGGATTTACAAAATAGATCTTCGCACTAAAATTTCCTGTCATTACGAGTTCTTTATTATTATGCGTCAGTCCCCAACCGTGAACTTCTGGAGTCGTTCCTTTTTTAATAAATTTTAACTCTCCTCGATTATTTAAGTAACCTCGGTAAATTCCGTCGTCGGTAAAACTTAAATTCCAAAGAGCGCCTTGAAACCAAGCCAAGCTTTCGCTGTGCTCGGTAGGAGAGGGAAATCTATTTAAAATAGTTCCGTCTTTAGGATCAATTTTAAGAATCTCTTTAGGTAGAGAATGCCATAAAAATCCATTATGAAAATCTAATCCCTCTGAGTACCCTGAATGGGGAATCTTACGAATCAATTGGAGTGTATCTCCAGAGGATACAGGCGAGATAAATACGAAGCCTAAAACCGTCATTAGAAACATTTGTCGGCACAAAAAATAGACGTTTTGCGTCATGATTAGCTCCGTAGAGTCACCGTGAGAGTAGTTTCAGTAATAAACCAGCTTTAAATTATCTCATTTCTCAATGAAATCTTCATGGCACAGCGCTTGCTTTTTATTTAGATAATAAGAGGAGGTTAAGATGAACGTAGTTAAAATGTGGAACGTAGGAAACACCTCTTTAAACTTTTATAGGAGCTTACCCAAAGACTCCATGAGGAGTAGCAAAAACAGAGCCTTCCGACGGTCGCATACCTTATTTCCCCAATACCCCGAACGAATATTCTTACCTTAACCGTCATCGTTCGCTCTGGATAGCCAAGAGAGACTCCTGGTCTCTCTTGGCTGTCATGATTTTACACCTTTAATTAACAAAACTTTTAAATCATCCTATTTTGTATCTTTGTTAGTTTACCTTTTTTTCATATTGCTCAGCCCAATTAAAATCACTAGAAAAATGATAAGCCCAATAATTAATAACTTGATTAAAAGCCACCAATCAAAAGGATAGGATCTTTCGCGTTCCGCCTCTTTAGCTTCATTGAGAACCAAACTTTGCCTACTTTTTTGGTCAAGGCTCGCCTCAGTTTTATCTTTAGCCCCCTCTCCTCCCTCTTTAGCCGAAGATTTTGTATCCTCCCTCCTTTGGTTTTTAGGAGAGTACTCATCGAAACTACTACCACGCCCTCCACGTCCTCCTGCTGATCCCGCGCCTTCAGATCCTCGATCGTCAGCACCTTTTTCTGAGTCTCCACCGAAAAAACTAGGATCGGAAGCGCCACTGCCTAAAGCAGAACCGGTTCCTCCAGCGCCACCACCGCCCGCTCCGCCAGGCGTTCCAGGGCTTGGAATGTTATTAGGAGATGGAATATTTTTCGGTGGAGGAATGGGCTTACTCTTAATATCTTTGGGAGATTGAATATCTTTAGGACTTGGAATTTCACCGGGCGCGGGAATATCGTTGGGAGCGTCGATATCTTTAGGGGCAGGGATCTCTTTTTGATCTTTAAATTCTGCTAATCTTTCGCTCGCAAACCATGTGCTCGGCACTGGGTCATTATTTTTCTGAGCGATAAAATCGACCAGGTTTTGTTTCTGCCCTTGGATAGTATCCATCATCGGTGTGAGAGCATATTTATAAACGATGGGAATTAAAATACCTGCGATAATCGCAGTCATTAATAAATTTTCAACGGTCGCCTGTCCACGGCGATTTGAAATGGCAGAAACATTTCTCATTAACGCCTCAATTTTTATCACCGAAACAGAAAGCAATTTACTTGCTAAAATAGGTGACTATCTTTTCCTGTATTTTATCAAACTCGCCATTAGACATCACTACTACAATGTCATTTTCTTTTAATTGAGGCAGTAGAAGGCTTAGCATATCCGATACATTGTTAAAACTTTGGGCAGTTTTTCCCTTACCTTCAAGTTCTTTTGCCAGTAAATCCGAAGAGAAGCGCTGTTCTTCGCTTACCTCAGTACTACGAAATGGAGAATTGATAAAAACGCAATCGGCACTGTCAAAAGCTTTTACATAGTCTTCCTGATGAGTTTTACGACGAGCAGTGGCCGATCGAGGTTCAAATAAAGCCCATATTTTTCTAGTACCATATCGGCGTTTCACAGAGCTTAAGGTCGCAGCCACTTCAGTGGGATGATGAGCAAAGTCATCAATTAGCAAAATAGGTTTTTCAAGAAGTATTTCTTGGCGGCGTTTGGCTCCATGAAATTTTTCAATAATAGTCCTTACTTTATCCATGGGCATACCTAAATTCACAGCAACGATCATACCCGAAAGTAAATTCACTAAATTGTATTCTCCAAAAAGAGGGGTTTTAAAGGTTCCAATACTTCGATTGCGATAAAGAACTTCAAATTCAATTCCAATCTCAGACTCCTCTACCTTTCCAATTTTCCACATGGCACCGGCCCCGGTACCGAAGGTCTGCACTGGGCACAAAGCACCTGATGCTACATGCATCACCAAAGGATCATCAAAGCGAGCTATGCACAAACCATCTCCAGGAAGTAGTGCGACTAACTTTTCAAAAGAACTTCGAACGTGATCTAAATCCTTATAAATATCTGCATGATCAAACTCAATATTTGCAAGAATTAAAAAGTGAGGTGCATAATGAAGGAACTTGGGGCCTTTATCAAAAAAGGCAGAATCGTATTCATCCCCTTCAACGACAAAGAGATCCGATTTAGTAAGTGCACAACCACTCTCCAAATCTCTCGGAACTCCACCAATCAAATAACTGGGATCCTTTCCTAACTCTTTTAAAAGAAAACTAACCCAGGCTGTGGTGGTTGTTTTTCCATGGGTGCCCGCACATACAATTGAAGTTTTATCTTGTATTAAAAAGGTTCGCACAGCCTCAGGAAAGGAGATGAACTTTATTCCTTTATTCAACCAAGCTTTCACTTCAGGATTATCTCTTCGAGTGACATTCCCAATAACCACCAATTCCGGAGATACCTTATCAATGGTCGTAGAATCATAACCTTCTATCGCTTTAATTTTATTTTTTGTAAGAACGCTCTTCATCGGCTCATAAAGCTTTTGATCACTTCCTGTAATTTCATATCCAGCCTTGGATAAAGCGACAGCAAAGGTCCCCATTCCCACTCCACCGACACCTACAAAATGAATTTTTTTAGTCTCCATGACTCTCCCAAAATTTAGCCACAAGGTCATGAATCGGTGGTCTAAAGCGTTTAATTCTTTCATCCAATCGTGACGGATGAACGCGGTTTGTTAACAGGATAGCAATTCCAGATTTTTCTGGATCTATCCATACAC
This sequence comes from Bdellovibrionales bacterium, assembly GCA_009692515.1. Lineage (GTDB taxonomy): Bacteria > Bdellovibrionota > FAC87 > UBA2466 > UBA2466 > UBA2466. The sequence goes on along the minus strand of SHZA01000034.1, from coordinate 4,064 downwards.
TGGTACCTGGATACCCGAGATGTCCAAAGCTGGCACCAGAAAAAAATCGACCGGCCGATGAAAAGGCTTTAGATTTCGTATCCCAGCCCCTGGCCCAGCTGCCCATCGATGAGGACCCCTCTGAGCCTTCTACAGCTCGAATCGTGGTGAATTCCTTAGCAGTCGCTACCGATAGCCACTTTGATTGGCCCTTCACCGCCCGTAACCATTCCCTAGCCCAAGGGAGGAGATTTTTAGCGGAAGAAAACAGCCCTGCATGGGAACAGACGTTTCCCAAGTGTGCAGTATTCAAATCAAATACCTCACCCTGAATCATTTTTTTTCTGACTCCACAAAACTCGGTGGCGGCACAATTCTTAGATAGCAATGGACCAAAAGAAAGATCCTTTAGCTGTAGTGGTTGAACGATCTCCTTTTCAAATAGTGCGATTAAAGTTCCATATTTTTCTTTTAGTACCTCTCCTAAAAGTAAAAATCCTAAATCACTATAAGTGGGTTTAGGAGAGGATGAAATTAAGGGTAAAAATTCATTCTGTTTTTTTAGAAATAGATCAAGAATGGAAAAACCCTGTTCCGTATAAAATGGGTACCAGGCGATCAAACCCGATTGGTGAGTGAGCAATTGTTCAAGTGTTACCTCTTGGTATCTCGTCCCCTTAAAAATGGAGAGATACTCCTTGAGTTTAGTATTTAACTTTATCTCTTTGCGTTCTACCAAGCGAGCCAACACACTTGTAGTTAAAATAACCTTCGTTAAAGACCCTAGATCAAAATAGGTTTCATCGTTCACCTCTTGGCCGTTAGGCCAATAACTAGTGGTGCCACCCTCCCAAGAGAACACACCTTTGGGTGTTTCCGTGACAAGTTGATATCCGGAGAAAACAAAAGAACGACAGGCGTCTTTAAGAGCGATTTCTATTTGATTTTGCAAAGTCACGTGAAAATGCCGATGGAGTTATTACGGTTTTTGGAGATTTAAAAAAGGAGTACCCCTTGGAAACTTCAAAAGAAAATAGATTTCCAAAATTACTCAATATATAAAAGAATCCCTCTGAAGAGGTTAAAGGAGAACTCAAAGTTCCCGCACCTAAGCTACCGGTCCACTCCACCTTTCCGTCTGCCGCCCTAATGACATAAACGGGATCTGACGAGGTCGTAAAAATTAAATTATCCCCAAGCTTTGCAGGTGTGGTTCCTACACCCTTTTCAAAAGGCGTTTTCCAAACCACATTTCCCATCGCACGGTTGACACAATAAAAGTTATTATCCAATCCTGAAAAATAAACTCTATCGTTTTCGACAAGAAAACCACCATAGCTTCCGACAGGAAATACCCAATTAATGGAACCGGTGAGGCGATCTAGGCTATAAACTTTGCCATCAAAGGTGCCTACAATCACCCCTTTATCGTCGACATAGGGACTCATATCGACATCATAAAATCGGCCTTTAGATTTTAATTTTTTAACCCACAATACCTTGCCTTGGGTGACCGATAAAGCGACCAAATCGCCATTTGAGAAACCTTGAAACACCTCATTACCAAAAACAACAGGGCCTCCCATACCTCTCACCGTCATTTTTTCATCTCCACGGTGGGAGTAATGCCAAACCTCTTTTCCTTGATTTTCAGACAAGGCAAAGAGCTCGTCATTTGAGGTTGCTACAAAAACTTTATCGCGAGAAATAGCAGCTGGAGAGAGCCACTCTGTGGCTATTTTAAAACGCCAATAGTCGGAACCATCTCTAGCATTCAGAGCGACTAAATCACCGAAAAGATCCCCTACAATTACTTTGGAGCGACCATAAGTAAGAGAGCCTTCGACTCCGGCGGACAATTTTCTTTCCCATAGTTTATAGCCTTCAAAACGATGAATCGCAGTGACCTCTCCTGATAAATTAGCAGAATAAATAATATCCCCCATTAATACGGGACGAGTTCGTTCCTGCGTAGATTCAGAGTCTCTTCGGGCTTGAGCAAGCTGTACCCACTGATGAGTCACCTGCACGTCCCCAAAAACAAAGAAAGGAACTCCAAAAAAAAGAAAACTTAAAAAATACTTTTTCATTAAGATTTTGGCTCCATAAAAAGAGGGCTTTTTAATCGACGTAAATAATTTTTAGCGAGTTTGCCGTATTCAGAATTAAGAAAATCGGCTGAAACCTTTTCATAAGTTTCGATAGCTTTTGTGTTTTCCTTTTTTAATTCGTACACCCTGGCCTGTCCTAAAAGTGCCAAAGCCTTGCCTTCAAATCCAATTTTGGCAGACTCGGTGTAATCGGCCATAGCAGCATCCCAGTTCTGTGCCATTTCATAAGAGCCTGCTCGATTGATGAGAAGCAAGCCTCTCTCATTAGGCGCTACCAAAGCAGAAGAGCTTAGGGCCTTGGAATACCACTCAGTGGCCAATCCAGCACTGGGAGAAACTGCACCCGCATCTTTTTCAGATTGTTTTTTTGCCTCATCGAAATAATGATCGGCAATTTGAGTGGCGGCAAATTGGCCCACCATCAAAGAGGAATAATCGGAGGATACCTTTTTTAGTTTTTCCCAACGTTCAGGTTCAGCAGTTTTGTTAACCTCAAAATAAACCTTCCAACCCTCTTCATTTCTGGATGTTTTTCTCCACTGGTAACCGTACCCACCTAATAAAATAACTAAAACTCCAACTATCCCTGAGAAAATTTTAGTTTGATGCCCTATAAATAATTCTAAAACATGCCTTCCCTGTTCAACAAACTGATCGGGTTTATTTAGCGCTTTTCGATCTATTTTAGGTGGTTTGGACATGACGTTACTATTGCCTCCAGAAAGTTTAATAAGTTGCTAAAGTTAACAAAAATATGAGTAAAGTCAAAAAAGATGCGCAGAGACCTTTTTATAATTGAAGCTACGCGTTAGTAGTTAACTTTGATTTCTCTTCCCCGTATTCTTAGAGTCTTCTTCATTAAAGGGTATCCACGGTAGGATATCGACCTCAATTCCTCTTTCAGCTATAATAAAAGGACTTAGCTAAGAAAGAATCTAATCATGGGATATTTAAAACACTTAGTTTTTTGCCTGGGGACGTTAGTATTCTGCCTTTCTTTTTCACCTTCGCTCAGAGCCGAAAGCCAAGGCAATGACTATAAAGGGATTACCGATCCCTTCGGAGACCCCTCTAACTACGAGTTTGCCGACGACGAAAAGGAGGATAAGGAATTTTTTCATTTAGGAAGATATTTAATGTTGGGCGTAGATATGGGATTAGGAATCTATACAGGTGGGCTCGGAACCGTCACCACTCCCGGTCTTTTAGTGGGAGCTAAACTTCTTTACTTTTTTGATAAGTCGATCGCCTTTGAAACCGCAATTCACTACACTAGACAGACCAAAACTTTAATCCTTAGCAATCAAAACAATATTATCGATACTACCTTAATTCCGATTACGGGAGCTTTTAGATATTACTTTGATATTAAAAATGCCCCTAAGGCCATTGCGGTGGCTAATCCCTACCTCGTCGTAGGGGGTGGGGTTTACATGCGTCAGGAGGTAGTCGTTGCCGGTGCCGAGGCAGAGCCCGCCTCTACCAGTAGCTTTGGTGGATTTATAGGTGGGGGTTCTGAATTTAATGTTTATCGAAAACACATCTATTTAGGAGTCGATCTTCGCTACCATTTGGTATTTTTTCCTGATGAAGAGGAAACTTATGAAGGAAAACTAGTTCCAGGGGCCAATGCTGGAGATTACTTCACCGGACTTTTGACCTTAACTTATAACTTCTAATATTCCCTTTTTAAAATACCCAGCTCTATTACCTGCCTTTTCTAGTGTCTATTTTTTAGACACCTATTTTTATTTCTGGTTAACTCTTTGTTTACCCAAATTAAAGTTATGACTAAATCTCTACAGTTTTTATTTTTTTATATTTTCCTTACAATGAGACTATTACAACTAGTGAAGCATCGTAGGAGACAACATGAAGTATCTTAAATCGGTTATCAATATAGCCCCTATTTTACTACTTTTTTGGATGGTGGGTTGCCAGCAGGGAATCCCTTTAAATCTCAACGATTCCATG
>SHZA01000033.1 GCA_009692515.1 Bdellovibrionales bacterium | reverse complement strand
GCCTAGTTTCTTTATTAGGAAATCATGGATTGATCAATCAAGTATTGCTCCATTTTGAATTAATTAAAACACCTCTTGAGATTTTATATACGCGAACTGGAGTCTATTTAGGATTGCTCTACAACTACCTACCCTTTTTAGTGGTTCCCATTTTTTCTGCTTTAGAAAAATTGGACCCCTCGCTAAGAGAGGCTGGTTTTGATCTAGGGGCTAGCCGTTTTCAGGTTTTTCGACGAGTTGTAATTCCTAATATTAAGGAAGGTATTTTCGTGGGAAGTCTTTTCGTTTTCATTCCTATGTTAGGAGAATACGTCATTCCCGATCTTTTAGGTGGCGCAAAAGAGGCTTTTCTAGGAAATATTATGGTGAGTCAATTCTTTGTAATGCAGGATTGGCCTTTTGGTTCGGCGATTGCGGGTATGTTATCGATCCTTTTATTAATGACCCTTTGGATTCAAAACAGGTGGTCGAGGTCCAATGGATTTAAAAAGGGGGGGCTCGATGCGTAGATCCAATCCTCTTGTTGCCACTATGTTTTTTATAGTGTTGCTCTTTTTGTATGCCCCTCTGGGTTACTTAATTTTACAAACCTTTCTAAATAATCCGAATGATCTTCAGAGCGGGTTTACTCTGAATTGGATCATCAAACTTTTTCATAGTCCCTCTGTTTGGGACCCCCTAATCACCAGTCTTGAAATAGGAATCCTCTCGGCCTCTTTAGCCCTTATGGTGGGAACTTTGGGAGCGGTAGGGCTTGTTGATTTTGCAGCCTTCCTTCCGGCCGCGGTACAATCGCTGATTATGTTACCGATTTTGCTTCCCGAGGTGATTACAGGGCTATCGTTACTTCTTTTCTTCTTACTCTTAAAAGTGGAGTTGGGTTTTACTACTGTAGTGATTGCTCATGCAAGTTTCAGCGCCAGTTTTGTATATTTTATCATGCTAGAGCAGCTTAAAAAGTTAGATCCACAAATGGCGGAGGCTGCCGAAGATCTTGGGGCAACCTCTAATCAGATTTTCTGGAGAGTCACCATGCCTAATATTATTCCAGGAATGATGGGCGGCTGGCTATTAGCATTCACTCTATCCTTTGATGATTTTTTAATTTCCTTCTTTACAAGTGGAGCGGGTCTGACCACCCTACCTTTGAAGATATATTCGCTTATGAGAATTGGTATCACGCCGGAATTAAATGGTTTGTCCTTTCTCATGATCTGTATTTCTACATTTCTGGTTCTTGTCTTAGTATCTAAGGAGCAAAGTCGCAAATGGGTCTTAAAAGGATAATTAGTTTCGTTATTATTCTCGGGTTTCTCACAGGAATTTTAATCTATTTTAGACAAAGAAATCCTGCGGTTCCCACGTTACGTGTTTGCACTTGGAGCAACTATTTTCCTGAGTCGGCCATTAAGTCTTTTGTTGATACCACCGGCATTAAGGTAGAGATCTCTTATATCTCCAGCAATGAAGAACTTTTTGCGAAGTTAAAGGCTGGAGCCACCGGCTTTGATATCGTACAGCCTTCCGACTACATGGTCCGGCAAATGAAGGCCCTCTCCATGTTATCTAAACTAGACAGATCACTACTGCCTCACTTAGTCCATCTTGATGAATACTACCGCAAGCTGCCTTATGATTTTGGAAATGAGGTCTCAGTTCCTTTTACCTGGGGAACTTCAGGAATAGCCGTTAATACTGCTAAGGTTAAAATACCGGTGGATGGAGTCGGTTGGAGTCTTCTTTTAGATACCGGATATATGAGACAAACCTCTCTTTTAGACGATATGCGAGAGGTATTCGCTGGTGTATTGCTGTGGAAAAACCTTTCTCCGAATACTACTAATTTAAAACTACTGGAAGAAACAAAACTAGAAATTTCAAAAATTAAAAACCGAGTTTTATTATTTAGTTCCGAACCCAAACCCCTGCTTTTAAGAGAGGAAGTTTTAATTGCTCACATTTATTCTAGTGATGCAGTTCAGGCGAATGCTGAAAACCCTAATATCAAATTTTTTATTCCCAAAGAGGGTGGCCTCTTATGGACCGATAATTTTGCTATTCCCGACTCCAGCCAACACAAACCTCAAGCCCATGCCTTTATCGATTACTTTTTGACCCCGGCCAATGCGTTGGCCGTAGTTCGGCAAAGTCATTTAGCTACACCAAATAAAACGGTAAAATTAATGTTATCTAAGGCCGAGCAAAACGATCCCAATATCTATCCCCCTCCCGCTATTTTTAATAAACTTTTTTTTCTAGATGAACTCGGAGAGACTCTATCTGTACTTAATCGAATGTGGACGGAACTCAAAAGTTAAATGGTCTATATTATTTTAAAGATCCTTTTAGAGTTTACCCGTCCTCTATTGATTATTATCTTATTAGTCGGCTTTAGTTTTTTCGCTTTAAACACACACCGAATTCGTTTCGTAAAAAAACTGCTAGGCATCACTCTAGGTTTTTTACTTTTTTCATCTATCGGGATCGCTAATCGTGGATTGCTCAGCCGGTTAGAGGGCTTCGCCCCTTTACTCAAAGCCTCCGATACCCCTACAGCCGATTTTATCGTGGTGTTAGGGGGTACCTTGACTAAAGAGGTGGCTCCAAGACCTTATTCTGCTGAAACAGGTGGAGACAGACTGACCGAGGCGGCCAAGCTTTTTCATCACCATAAAGCCCCTTTTATTTTGGTCAGTGGTGGGGTCCCCTATCGGGGATTTCATGGTGACTTCAGAAGTGAAGCGCTAGACATGAAACACTACTTAGAGGAGTTAAAGGTCCCCAAGGAGAATATTATTGAAGAATCCAGTTCTCGAAATACTAAAGAAAATGTATTTTATTCCGATCTAATTCTAAAGAGTCGCAATGCCACACGTATTATTTTGGTCACGAGTGCCTTTCACATGAAAAGATCGATGAAGTTATTTTCCAGAACCGGATTAACTATTATTCCCTACCCTACCGATATCAGAATAAATACTACATCTGTATCCTCCGATTTTATTCCGAGCGTGGACGCGCTATTCAACTTTTCCTTGGCGGTAAAAGAACACTTAGGTCTACTGGCCTTTTATTTTTTTAAATAGGTATTTTTTAGGTAGCCCAGGAAGAAATCGTTCTTTCGATGAGCAGATCCCATTGAAATAAATAATATGCCAGATTGCTGCAACGCCATCTTTCCAGGTAATTTTTTTACCTTCGATATACCCTCTCGGATAATAACTAATAGGTAATTCCCATACTATGACCTTTAATCTAGCTATGTGAGCTGTGACCTCAGGTTCAAAACCAAATCTTTGACTGCGTAAATTTATATTTGTTAAGACATCTCTATGAAAAGTTTTGTAACAGGTCTCCATGTCGGTGAGATGTAGTCCACTGGCTAGATTGGAAAGAAATGTGAGCAGTTTATTGCCAAAATAATGGTAGGTACGATGAGCCTGCGCCCCACTTTGTCGAAATCGACTTCCAAAGACCACATCGGCCTTTCCTGCTAAAACAGGGTTCACTAACATGGGGATTTCAGAGGGTAGATATTCCGTATCGGCATCCTGCACTATCAACACAGTTCCTGTCGCTAAGGTAATGGCCTTCTGAATCGCCACGCCCTTACCTTGATTAATAGCGTGTCTAAATTGTCCTATAGAAATCTTTTTTTGGATAAGATCATTGGCATGAGTTATTAACCAACTCTGGAGTATCTTCCACGAATCATCTTTAGAACAATCATCGATTAAAATGAGTTCAATCGGCCACTCCCAATCTATAGCGACCACAGAATCGAGTAATGCAGCAAGATTATCTCTCTCATTATAAAACGGTATCAATAACGAAAGGGCAGGCCTCGATAGCATCGGTTATTTCCCCGGGTGAATAGTTCCTTATACTGTGAAGTCGAGAGTTATCAAAACTAAAGTTATCTATCGCTACTTCTAAAAAAAACTCGAATCACCTGTTTTTTCAATCCCAGATGTTCTCTAAGAGCGCCTCCAATATATTTTTGATAGCTCTCGGGTAGATTATGTTTCCGATTCATAAAGAAAATAAAGGTGGGAGGGTCCACTCTCACTTGAGACGCATACAGAATATTAAAATTGCCCTTTCCTGCATTAGGAGGGGGATTTTTTGTAACTATCTTTTCCACGACCTCATTTAATTTAGAAGTTTTGATTCTTTTATTGGCCTGTCTTACAAGTTTTTTCGCAAGAGGCAAAAGGTCTTCCGTTTTTAGGCCTGTTTTTCCGCTGATCGGCATGTTTACAAAATGGCTTAAATAATTTCTGAAATCACAATTTTCTACATAGTCCCTTTTTTCTTCACCAGACAAAAGATCCCAGAAGTTTAAGAGAACGGCAGCCGGTCGTCCCTCTCTTTCTAATAGACTAAGAAGTCGCATGTCCTGATCGGTAATCTGCTCCGTACAATTGATCAAAAGAAAGATAACATCACTTTCTCGAATCGTTCTAGTGGTGGCCTGAATTGAAAAGGTTTCAATAGATTCTTTTTTAGCCCGAGGCCTTCGCATTCCTGCGGTGTCTACAATACGAACTAAGCCATCGGCCGTTTCAAATTCATGACTTACCGGATCTCTCGTGGTTAAAGCGATAGGGCTTACCCTAGACACCTCTTTTCTACAAAGACGGTTCATTAAGGTGGATTTTCCAGTATTAGGTCGGCCCACAAGAGTGAGTTTAATAAAGGGTTTCTTGAGATCGGCAGCCACTCCGGCCTTATTAAGGCACCATTCTTTTATAAAATTGATATTGGTTCTATGAGAGACAGACACAGTTACAAATTCTGAAAACTGTAACTTAGCAAAATCATTTTCGTCGTAAGCCTTCTTAGAATCACATTTATTAACCACTAGTAAAACTGGCTTTTGAGTTATGTGAATAATGCGAGCAATCCATTCGTCAAAAGGGGTCATTCCTGCAATGGCATCGACCATAAACAGACAGACGTCTGCGGCTTCAAGTATTTGATGAAGCACCTTACTATCGCCTTCACCATAGATCCCTTGCGAGTCGAGCAAGGTCAAATCTGCCCACTCCACCTTTTCGCGAATCAAATCCAAGGTGGTTCCAGGTTGATCGAATACAATAGTTCTTCGATACCCCAAAAGTACATTAAACAGGGAAGACTTCCCTACATTTGGCCGTCCTACTAAAGCTACTTTTAACATGCCTACTCCAGTTCTAAATACGAATTCAATTGTCGACTATCGTCTTTCCAATTTTTTTGCACATCGACAAAAAGCTTTAAACACACTTGATGCCCTAGCATCTCTTCAATTTCCTTACGAGCTTCCATTCCAATTCGCTTTAGCATCTCTCCGCCTTTTCCGATTAAAATAGCTTTTCTTGAATCAGAATCAACGTGAATTACTGCACGATAAGTAGGAACCTTTTTATTTTTCTCTTCGGGATCTTGCCACTCCTCCATTTCAATCCAAGCGGAATAGGGCAATTCTTGACGAGTGGCTCGATAAATTTTTTCTCTGATAAATTCCGACATTAAAAAAGACTTAGGACGATCTGTAACTTGATCGGTCGGATAAAGTTGCGGGCCTTCTGGTAAGGGTTCATTTACCACCGACAATAGATGTTCTATTCCATCACTACGCCTGGCCGATATGGGAATCACATGACTAAAGAGATCCATCTTTATAATTTGGTCCATTAAGGGTAGTAGGGATGGCTTAGACATTAAATCTATCTTGTTCAAGACACAGACAGTTTGATTTTTGGGTTTGAATTCAGCAATTTTAGGTTTCAGTTTTTCAATTTGATTCATGACTCTAGGGTTAGAGGCATCAAAGGTCCAAACCAAAACTTCACAATCGTTAGCGTTCTTATCGGCGACACGATTTAATAATTTAGCCACCCTATCAGGGTGTTGTTGATAGCCAGGAGTGTCGGTAAAAATCATCTGTGTGTTATCACGATTTAAAATGCCTCTCACACCATGATAAGTCGTCTGCACTCTAGCAGAAACAATACTTATCTTTTTGCCTAAGAGAGCATTCATTAGGGTCGACTTTCCTGAGTTAGTCGGTCCCACGATTCCAATAAAACCACTTTTGAATTGTGTATTTTCCATAATTAAAACCCCAAAATTTCCAACGCTATTTGTGCCGCTTTCTGTTCAGCCTCTTTTTTGCTTTTGCCTTCACCAAAAGCGACGTGTTTCCCAATAATTTTTATTTCTACTTTAAAAGTCTTTTCATGCTCAGGTCCCCAGGTCTCTAATAATTGATAGCTAGGAACCATGCGATAAAGCTCCTGTGTTTTCTCCTGAAGATGAGTTTTCATATCAAATAATTTTCTGGCTTCACTGTCCTTTAATTGCGTAAGTGAAATCAGCCAAGGATTGTAAGAGTCTCGTAAAAACTGGCTTACCTTTTCCATCCCTGCATCTAAATAAAGAGCTCCCACAATAGCCTCAAACACTCCAGCTAGAATCGATGTTTTTACAGCCCCCCCCGTTTGTCTTTCACCTCGGCCTAATAAAAGCCAATCATTCATTCCCAGGGCTAAAGCTATCTCTGCAAGCGTCTTTCGACTCACTAAACTACTTCGCCAACGTGATAGTTTTCCTTCTGCCGCTTTAGGAAAACGTTCCATTAAAATTTGAGCTACCAAGAGACCAATCACAGCATCTCCTAGAAATTCTAATCGCTCATTATCAGCTCTCACCTCATTTTTTTTGTTGCTGTATCGTTCATTAAAAAAAGAGGAATGGGTTAAGGCTTGAAGCAAAAGTTCGGTGTTACGAAACTGATGTGACAGCTGAGATTGGCTTAAACTTAATACCGCTTCTTTTAAATTAGAAGCTAGCCCTTGATTAGGGCTTAGAGACTCCAGAGACTCCATAGTTCCTTTTTTTAAAGTATCGACCTCTGGATTATGGCGGGTCCAAGTTCTAAGTTGAACTTATCGGGGACCCAAAACAACTGGCTATAATCTAGGGGTCAAATTGTGAAAGGCTTGTAACACAGCCCATACAAAGGAATCAAATACTTAATAATTACTATATTCTTATCATGTACTTAGGACTATTCTTAGATGTTCTTTCATGCCTGCCTTGTTTGACAATTTCCTTCCCCACAGGGTACGGTACAAATCGAAATAGGTTTATATGCGCACACCCCCAATGGAATGGCTAGAAAAGGTGATTGGAATTAATTCGATCACCCATCACACCAATGAAGAGATTGTCCGTTTTTTAATTCCTTTATTGGAGGAAACTGGGCTTAAGGTCGAAACACAAAAGGTGACTGAGAACGGTGAAAACTTTTATAATCTGATCGCTTATAGTCACAGTTTAGCCTCTCCGAATCTCTTAGTACTCAATACCCATTTAGATACCGTGGGTGCAGGTAACCACTCGGCTTGGACTAAAAACAAGGGTAATCCTTTTAAAATGACTCGCGCTAAAGATCGAATTTATGGGCTCGGGACTGCCGATGTGAAGCTTGATTTTCTTTGTAAGATTTGGGCCGCTAGACTTTCTAAACCGTGGAAAAGACCTTTTGCTTTAATAGGAACCTATGGAGAGGAACGCGGACTCATCGGGGTTCAACAGTTATTTCAACTAAAACATTTCAAACCTTGTTACGTTCTTGTAGGAGAACCCTCCAATCTTGAATTGATCTACGCTCACAAAGGGCATTTGATCTTCACTCTGTCTGCTGAACTAAAGCCCACAAAAACTAAAGGCAAACTGATTACAAAAAAATGGAAAGGGAAATCTGCTCACAGCTCCACTCCTGAATTGGGAGATAATGCGATTCGAAAAGGACTGGTAGATATTTTCAAACGCGGGCTTGGCATTATCGAACTTTCTGGAGGAAGTGATTCCAATCGAATTCCCGATCTCTGTGAAGCTATTCTTATTGAAGAACAGACCGCACTCACTAAAACTCTATTTGGCCTATTATCTGAAATTGATGACCTATCAAAAGATCTTAAAAAATTAAAGGACAGCCGGTTTAGCCCAGCCTCTAGTCAAATTTCATTAAATCAGGCTGAAACCCTAAAAGGGAAACTGCAACTAACTTTTGATGTCCGACTTCTTCCTGGAATGGATGGGACAAAACTACAACAAAAAATTGAAGCTCTTGCAAAAAAATATTCTTATACCGTAGAGGCGATTTCCATCGATGCACCCATGAAGGGAAGTAAAAATGGAATATTGATTACGCAGGCTTCACAAAGTCTGAAGGCCTGCGGTGTCAAACCGCTCAAAAAAACTAAGGCCTCCTCTACTGAAGCTGCGATCTATCATCAACACGGGGCTGAAGCCATCGTATTTGGACCTGGTATTTCTATTGGAAATGTTCATCGGCCTAACGAGTACAATTCCTTAGCACAGCTTTCCATCGCCACTGAGTTTTATACAAAAATGTTACAACTTCCTCCTGTAGGTTCCGCATGAGTCACTTTTTAATAAGAAGTGTTCGAGAATCGGACCTTGATGAACTCTTGCGATTAAGTCGACTAGTTTATTTTATTAATCTTCCAGATGACAAAGATATTTTAAAAGAAAAAATTCGGGTTTCTGTAGAATCTTTTAATGGTGATCTTGAGGACAAATTCAAGCGCGAATATATTTTTGTGATTGAAGATACTAAAAACAATAAAGTAGTTGGCACTTCAATGATCATTGGCCGACATGGTTGTCCAGAATCGCCTCACATGTATCTCGAGCTCAATGAGCTTCAAAAATATAGTGAAACAATTCACACAGGTTTTATCCATAAAGTGTTGCGACTTAAATTTGATTCGGATGGCCCTACCGAAATTGGTGGATTGGTAATGGACCCTGCCTACCGAGGGCACGCCGCCAAACTGGGAAGACAATTGTCTTATGCTCGATTTCTTTTCATTAAAATGAAGAGACGCTGGTTTAAAGATCGCATTCTCTCCGAGCTAATGCCTCCACTGAGTGACAACGGAGAAAGTATTCTTTGGGAGAATCTCGGTCGAAAGTTTACTAACCTATCCTACCAAGATGCGGATCTCCTTTCCCGAAAAAACAAAGAGTTTATTACCTCTTTATTTCCTAAAGGCGATATCTATACAGTACTACTACCCGGAGAGGCCAGAGATGCTATTGGTCGAGTGGGAAAAGCGACCGAGCCTGTCAAATATATGCTTGAAAAAATAGGTTTCCAATGGAAGGGACACATCGACCCCTTTGATGGTGGGCCACACTATTGGGCCGATACCGATAAAATCTCTATTATTCAAGACACAAAAAAGGCTTCGCTAAATCGAGAGTCCTTAAAGGGACGAGTGAAAGAAACTGCGCTTGTAGGTTGTATCTCAAACAAAGAATTTTTCTGTCTTCAAAGCTCCTATGAATTTTTCAGAGGAACGGTGTTACTGCCAAAGGCCACCACAGAGGCTTTGCAATTAGAGATGCCGATACAATTATTTGTGATGCCCCTAAATAAGTCTGACGGTAAAGTAGCTACAATGAGTAATCGAGCACGATCGTCTTCATCATTTTCGAGATTAGAATCTTCGTTGCGTAGAATGCCCGAGCAGGAAATTTCTCACCCGTAATGGGACAGGCGCTCCAAAGTTTTCCATCTCCTACTGGACGGAGTTGAATTAGATCTTGAGAGTTTCCTAGGTTATAAAAATTAACCATGTCGCCCGAGAGAATATTATGCTGCACATCTTCCCAGAAATTTTGAATCGGCTTAATTAATTCTGGATTCAAAAGATCGATTGCGCCTAATTGGGCGGGGTAACATTCGGTCGCTGTTTTGTGATAAACCCCCACAAACACTAGCCTGGATAATTTTCTCCATAAGATTGATGTTTCAAAAGTCTCTTCGAGTAATGTTTTAGGATTAAGTTGGGTAATTTTAATCGTTTCTTTGGGAACCCAAAGGCCATCAACTAAAATTAAGCTTGTGGTTTTTAATTCGCAATCTAGGCCATCGGGAGACTGTGAATTATTAACCCCTAGTCCGGCAACCTTTTCTACAGTCTGCCCTACCCAGCCTTTATTTTTATGGCCATAGCTTTCAATAGGTACCTGATATTCGGCTGCTAAATCATAGAGATTTCTATTAGGAAGAGATTCTTTTAGTTTTAATAAGATCTCAGAACGAGTCTTTTTAAATTCACTACCTTTAAAAATTTGCGTCATGTTCTAGATGTACCACACCCCTCCTTCTCCGTTAAAGAGAAAGAGGGGCAAGGGGATTTCAAATCGATTCTGGAACTAACTTTACTGACATCGCCTCCATTTCATTCCGTAAATGTGCTTCAGTTCTCCGTCGATTGAATCGATCGTCATAAGGGCCCTTCGCTGACTCGGTGCTGTCACTCGAACTTGGGTATTCATATTGAGCGCTCGGTTAGCTCCACAAGGAGACCAGACCAGGGCATCCAATCCAAGCGTGTCCCGAATTTGATAATCTCGTTCAGCAGGACCATAGTAGGTGGTTCTGAGGTTTCCTGTTTTAGACTGTCCTTGAAAATAGTAACTTGAAACCTGCTGCCCTGAAGTTCCAGATTCCAATCGAGCATACCCTCTGTAGTCTACCGTAAAAAGTGAGTAGGACCAGCCTTGAGGAAACCTTAAATCAACTGCCACTTGGCAATTTTTTCTAGCCAGCGACAATGGCATTCCCGGTCCCGTCTCCGCCACATAGGAGTCAAATAATAGGGTGAACGCTTTGGCATCTTCACTTAAGTTTTGAGAAACAGATCCGGCAGGACAACCACTTCCGGCGTAAGAGATGCCATTGATTCTCACTGTGCTAGGATCGGGTCCTAGTTCCGCCACCGCCACCCCGCTCAAAGAAAACACTGAGAGCAAAGCTGTCAGGCCCCATCGGTTAAGGTTATTTAATATTGTGAATTTCATGACAGACTCCTTTTATTATTATTTTTATAAAAACCTAGGGCACCACCTGGGCCCTATAGCTTTTGTAAAGAAGCAAGTGTGGTGCCAAATAAAAATAATTTTGAGTTAGCCTTATTTTAAAAATATCGACGAGTTTTTAGTTTTTACTTTTGTTTTTTGGAGCCGTTTAGTCCCTGATTTTAAGGTTTTGTGGTTCTAATCTGGTGGCAATTTTGCTCCAGGAGTGTGTAATATTTTCAACCTTTACGACAGCAAACTAAAACGAAATTAAAGAGGACTCTAAAGTGACTCTAAGCAGAAAAATGGGTCCTTAGTAAAAATTAAAGTAAGCTTCAGAGCGCGTTTCTGGAGCTTACAGAATATGACCGAACCTTTTTTGTTTTTAGTCCTCGCAGCTTCGATAATCTAAGTGCAGAGTTGTAATGACTCGCCCTTTCATTTCACTCATTGATAAAAAAGCTAGCTGACCGTCAGGGGATGAGGTTCTTAATTGTGTGTTGATATTAAGAGCCCTTTTTTTGTGACAGGAGGAAAAGACTCGCTCTGAGCTCGCAATCACCTCCTCAATTTCATAACTCCCCTCTACAGATCCTAGGAATCGATGAGAGAATTGTGCATTATTATGAGCTCCCTGAAAGTAGATTTGACTTTTTACTACTGCAGAGGCCCCCTCCTCTAGGGAAACAAACCCCTGTAACTTAAGATCTGTAACGGCGATAGAAATTCCATCTGGAATCTCCAGATCCAGAAGAATCTGACAATTTTTTCTGGATTCTGAAAACACCGTATCAAAATCACTCACAGCCGAAAAGGAATTGAACTGTAGAAAAATATCGGTTCTATCCTCAGAAAGTGCAGCAGTTAAGCTTCCCGCCGGACACCCACTGCCAGCAAAGGTGAAGCTGCGAATGAGAACTCCTTGTTCTCTAGAGGAATGTCTGGCCAATAGAATATTGGGCAAGGACATATAAAAAAATAGAACCGGTAAAATACAGATATTATGTTTTTCTTTGTTCATAATTTCCCCCTTTTGATTTTTCATCTACACAAATAGTAATAAAGCAAGAAAAGTGCCACTCGTAATTTCGCATACCTTATTTTTTAACGCTTTTCGTTATGGCTCCGATTGACCCTCCGATTACTTCAGGTAACATAAGACAAACATTTGGGACCTCTTCTATGAAAACAAAAACAAGAGAATATAAAGGGGATTACATCGAAGGACACTTTCTTAAGGTGGAAGATCCTAATGGTGAAATCTGGAGCAAAAATCCTGGGGATCTCGAAGCCACACCCTTAACCTTCCCTTTTTCTTACTCGCATATCCACGACGCCGTTTCAGCAGCAAAACGAAGTTTCTTCACCTGGCGCAGACAGTCGGTTCAAAATCGCACTGAAGCTTTGGTGAGATATCGAGAAATTTTGAAAACCAGACAATCGGAAATGGCCTACTGGGTTTCTTTTGAAACTGGTAAGCCCCTTTGGGAATCTCACCAAGAGATTGAAGAAACCCTTGCGCTAATCGACTACTTTATTAATCAAGGAAGCCAAACCAGTATTGAACAAAAGCTCAATACCCCAGATGGGACCTCGGTCACTCGGCACTTTCCTCGAGGAGTCGTGAGTGTGATTACTCCAGCCTCTCAGCCCGTATTATTTCCACACTCCTATTTTATTCCCGCTTTAATGAATGGAAATACTGCCGTCGTAAAAACCTGTTCTCAAACACCTATGCTCGGTCAAATTTTTTCTGAAATTGCTCATGATTCAGGACTATCTGCGGGGGTATTGAATTTTTTTCATGGAGATTCAGAGTCGGCTAGACGTTTAGTCAGCCATGCCGATGTGGATGCTATTTTTTATCACGGTCCTTTTGAAACTGCTGCAAAGGTAAAGAAACAACTTCTCTCAGATTTTTGGAAATATACTATCATTGAAACCGGCGGAAAAAATGCCCAGGTCATTTGGAACGATTGCGATTATTCCCAAGCTCTTTATGATGCCGTTTTTGCCAGTTTTGTGACCACTGGACAAAGATGCTCAAGTACGAGTCGTATTTTGGTTCACGATAATTTTTTTGGAAAATTCATCAAGGACTTTCATCAGCTTTCAAAAAAGATCTCGGTAGGATTCGGGCTTGCTAATAGTCAGAGTCACTTCATGGGGCCTTTAATGAGCGAAAAAGCCGTTGAAGATTATTTGCGTTTTCAGGGTATTGCCGTCAGAGAAGGCGCTGAAGAACTCATGCGTGGAAAAACTTTAGAGCGAGATAAAAAAGGTTTTTATGTCTCCCCTTCAATTCATATTGTAGAAAAGGTAGACCCCAAAAGTATCTATCAAAAAAGTGAAATTCACGGTCCTAACGTCGCTATTTTCAGAGTAAACGATCTAGATCAAGTGAGTGAAATTATCAATCAACCTCAGTGGGGATTGGTGGCTTCCATCTATACGGGAGCTCGCGACCATTTTTATCGTCTCGCTGATGAAATTAAAGTGGGTATGCTCCACTGGAACCGCCCCACCACCGCTATCTCTTTTCGAATGGCTACGGGAGGCATTAAGAAAAGTGGTAATGAACGCCCCATGGGAAGCTATGCAGGTATTCAGTGCACTCAAATGATTAACTGTTTAGAAGGAACGGGTTCATTTGAATTAGAGAGTCTTATTAAAGAGATTCCCCGTTTAGACCCATGAGCTCTATCATTTTATTAAGACCCGATAAGGCAGGAGATTTAGTTAAAACGCTTCCTGCACTTCGAGCCTTAATAGAAAAGGTTCCAGACATCAAAATCCACCTTATTGTTTCCTTAGCTAATGAATCTCTTTTAAAATATGAACCTCAAGTTTCCTACTCTGTATTACCCTCTTCTTGGGAAAAGATTCCTTTTGACGATTTAAAATTAAAACTTTCCTTAGAATTAAATAGGTTTTCTTTTTATTCGGGAGTTAATCTTTTGTGCGATCCCTTTCCCATAGTCGAAAACCTATTGAATGCAATTACCGCCGATAAAAAATTTTCTGTGACGTCAGACACTCTTTCTTCCGACATCTGGCCGCTGACATTTAAAAGGAGCTCTCCTAAAGAGAGAGATGAAAGTCTAAATATTGCAGAAATTTTAGGGCAGGCCTTAAGTATTGAGCTTTTATCTACCACCCACAATGCATTAAGAGCCCCTCAATTGGGAGATGAAGACACCCTAGAGGCTGCGCGGTCTCTAGGAGAAAAAACAGGAAACTGGATAGGCATTTGTCCTTTTGCGGGAACTAATCAGAGAACTCATCCGTTAGCTAAGTGGAAAACCTTTATTAAGAGCATGGAGTATTTTTCAAAATATGAAAAAATTATTTTATTAGGTGCCCCCTCAGATCACGAATCGCTTGAAGAAATAAAAAAAAGAATCGGTCATTCTCCACACCTCACCCTCGCCTTTCCCTCCTGTTTTAGAGCACTCGGTGCCTATTTAAAAAGATGTGATCAGGTGATCGCTGTGGATTCGGGCCCCCTGCACCTAAGTTTAGCCCTTGGCATCCCCTCTCTCGGATTTCTAAGTGGTGGCGATCATAAGCGTTGGTTTAGCCAAACTTCTGTTCAAGATAAAATAGTTCCCAGAGGTATTTGGGATCGCTTTCCTTCAACAGCAGAAATGTGTTGGCATTTTTATCGTTGGGAAAAACGACTTTCAAAGCTAAAAAAGACGCTGTGAATAATCCTTTCTTTTAGTAACGCAGACAGCTAAGTTGCCTCATGTTTGAAGATGTCAAAAGAACCCTAGGCCTAGATATTGGAAGCAAACGAACTGGAATTGCTATTGCCGATGAAACACTAACTATTGCCACCCCCCTCACCCATATTGAAGCCCACGGTAGAAAAGACTGGCTCCAAAAACTTTTACTGTTTTTAGAGACCTACTCGATTGAACAGATCATTGTGGGGATTCCGTTGAACCATCACGGCGAAATCGGAAAGAACGCCGAGGAGATCGGAAAATATATTGCGCTGCTGCGAGAGAAGGTAAGCTTTCCTGTGATAGAATGGGATGAAAGATTTACCACCGTTCAAGCGGAACGAACCTTAATTAGTGCAGATATTTCTCGCGAAAAAAGAAAACAGGTAATCGATAAATTAGCAGCGGCCATCATGCTGCAAAGTTATTTAGACCACCTACGATTTCAGAAGGAGTTACTACCCTCATGGGAAGAAAAGTAAAAAAACCCAGTCTATTTATTTCCACTATTTTCACCTTATTAGGGGTGGGCTTTATGGGATTAGCCGTGGGCGTTTACATGCTTTATCAAGGAGCTCCTAATGGCGACTTTAAGGAGATCTTAATTCAAAAAGGCTCCTCGATAGCTCAGGTCACAGGGACCCTTGTAGAAAATAATATCATCTCTCAGCCTTTGCTTTTCAAGGCACTTTTACGAGTGACTAAAGGAGAACGACGAGTCAGAGCTGGGGAATTTAGATTTCACTCAGGAATGAGTGCAATTGATGCTCTGAAGGTTCTTTACTATCACGAGCCTCTTGTACACCACGTTACGATACCTGAAGGTTATTCGATCAAACAAATTGTTGAGGTCTTGGTAACGGCTAATTTAGTCGATAGATCTACTTTTACAGAAAGGGTCTTCTCAGCTAGTTACGCCAAAAAATATAATTTTTCCTCTCCCAATTTAGAGGGGTATCTTTTTCCCGACACCTACACCTTCTCTCGAGTGGATCGTGAAGACAAGATCATTGATCAAATGGTCCAAAATTTTATTAAAAAAGTAGGCCCCAATTTAAGAGCCGAGGCTGAAAAAATAGGAATGACTTTAGAAAGTGTTGTTACCCTAGCTTCGATTATTGAAAAAGAGACTGCGAATTCCATCGAAAGGCCCTTAGTGGCGTCTGTTTTTCATAACCGACTCAGAAAAGGAATGAGACTGCAAAGCGACCCCACTACGATCTACTCTATGCCAGACTACAAAGGAAATATTTCAAAATCGGATCTCTTAAGATATCACCCCTACAATACTTATACGATTCCGGCGTTACCACCTGGCCCTATTGCTAGTCCTGGATTGGCTGCAATCAGAGCGGTGCTTGAACCTGCCCAAAGTGAATTTCTCTTTTTTGTCGCAAGTAGTGGGGGCAGTCATATTTTTTCAAAAACATATGGGCAACATTCCCGTCAGGTTTCAGCTAATCAAGTAGCGCCAAACAAAGGAAAGCCCCTTGGAAAAGTTCAGAAAAAAAATGGCAAAAACTAAACCCACTAAAGCTAGTGATATGTCTCCAGTGATTATGACAGAACTGGTTCTACCCTCTCACGCCAATGCGCTAGGAACTATTTTCGGGGGCGTCGTGATGGGATGGATCGATATTGCAGCTGCCATAGCAGCCCAACGATATGCCAGATCACCTGTGGTTACCGTGTCTATCGATTATCTCCATTTTATTGTTCCAATTAAAGTAGGCTATACGGTCGAAGTAAAAGCACAAATAAGTTATGTAGGAAGAACTTCAATGGAGATTGAGGTCAACGTACAAGCAGAAAATAGTATCACTGGGGAAACACATCCCGCTACCAAAGCGTATTTAACCTTCGTAGCTGTAGATGAAAAAGGCTCTCCCAAAGAGGTTCCTTCTTTCATACCCAAAACTGCCGAAGACAAAGCTCGTCGATTAAAGGCAGAAAAAAGACGCAAAGAAAGACTCAAAACATTTCACGGTTAATATTTATTTCCAGAACAAATATGCAGATCTATTGTGATGGCATTTCAAAAATACAAATCTGTTTCTTTAACACGTAAAAAGCTTATTTTCTAAGAGGTAGTGTTTGAATATAGGTGGTGATCTCGGCTAGAGAATTAGCTGCAGTAAAGACAGCTTTGATACCTATCTTTTGTAATCCTTCAACATCGGTTTCCGGAATGATTCCGCCCCCTAAAACAGGAATATCTGTCGCCTTTTTTTCTGTAAGTAATCGCATGATTTCCGAAAAAACTCTGTGATGTGCGCCGGATAAAATGCTCACACAAATAATATCTACATCCTCTTGAATAGCAGAGCTTACGATCATTTCCGGGGTTTGATGAAGACCGGTATAAATAACCTCCATTCCTCCATCACGTAGAGCCGAAGCTAAAACTTTTGCCCCGCGGTCATGCCCATCTAATCCAGGCTTAGCCACTAAAACTCTAATTCTTCTATCACTCACTGCAGCTTTCCCCACCTTTTTGGAAAGACACACACGACCTTCTTCTTATTCTCTAAGAATGCTTGAATATGGGAGTGCATCGATTTCACATTTTCGTCGGTGGCAGGTGCAGCAGCCATCATTAAAAATACCATAGCAAAATTATAGTTCTCTCCAATAATTTTTCTGACAAAACTTCTCCATGGAAGACTGGGATATTTAGAAATGCGTGGATCATTATTAGCCGTTAGCCATTCACCAATCCACTTCATCTCTATCTTTGATTCATTTTGTAAAATCCCCTGAAACTCTTTAGGAACCCACTCACCACAAATCTCTAGAAAATTATGTAAAAATAACTGGTCCCAATCTCGAAGAAATGAAAACAAAAAGGTGATTTCATCATCATCCAAAGGGACGCCGCTTTTAATAGAAAGAATAGGAGAGATATTACAGGCTCTAAAACCACACAACGTATCTTTTATTTTTTCCCAAGATTGAACTGAACCGGTCACATTTACTAGTAATGTACCTGTATCTTTACTAGAGAAGGACTCAAGTATCTCTGTAACTTGTTGTATTCCATCTAAGTTAATTTCAGTCATTAGCTCAGTAGACATAGACACCCTTTCCTGTTTTTCTTCCCAGCCATCCAGCTTCAACATATTTTCGCATCAATGGCGCGGGACGATATTTAGAGTCTCCAAGATCGCGATGGAGTACTTCGCATACGGCAAAACAAATATCAATTCCTACAAAATCGGCCAATTCCAAAGGCCCCATAGGAAAATTACAACCTAGTTTTAGGCCGGTGTCTATGTCTTTCGCTGTCGCAAGACCTTCGGCTAGGGCAAAAAATGCTTCATTAATCATCGGAATCAAAATACGATTAACGACGAAACCCGGGGAATCTTTGGCCTCAATAAAAATTTTTCCCATGTTTTCAGCTACACCACGAACTATTCTAAAACAGTCATCACTAGTTTGCAGGCCTCGAATTCCCTCTACAAGAGTCATCAATGGAACCGGATTCATAAAATGCATTCCCGCTACTAATTCAGGACGGTTTGTTTTGGAGGCAATTTCAGTAACTGAAATAGAAGAGGTATTGGTCGCCAAAATAACTCCAGATGGCAAAATACTATCTAGATCACGAAATAGTTTGAATTTTATCTCTCTGTTTTCTGACGCAGCCTCTACGACAAACTGACAAGACTTAAGTTCTTCGAGACGAGTAGTCTTTTTAAGTCTCTTTAAAACATCCTGTGGAGCCTCTTTCAGTTTTCCCTTTTCATGAAGTTTTGCCAAACTTTTCTGAAGTGTCGCCCATGCTTTATCTAATTGGCTTTCACTAATATCAAATACCGTCACATCGTAACCCGCTTGCGCGGCCACCTGGGCAATTCCATTCCCCATGCTGCCTGAACCGATAACTCCAAAAGATGTGATTTCCATATAACCCCTTACTTTAGCTTTGTTGAGTGCTAAAAATAACCAGGAAGAGGGATGCCGTCAAACTCACACTTTAAACCCTTAAAAAAATAAAAAAACCCTGCTCTGGTTTTTCCAGAAGAGGGTTTTATGCACCTTTATTTGTGACTAGTGCTTGAAACGTCGTTGTGCCAACGGGTGTTTGTATCGTACTGCACCCGATTGAATCGCTTGCGAGACTTCTAAATTGAGCATCGTCTTTCCAGGCTGAACAGATATTAGAATGAATTCTCTTTGCAAATAGTTATTTATCTTCCCTCTATTCAGAAGCTGTTTCTCTAATTAAACCGAGTAGCGTGCTTGCCATTTGGATGTTTTTGCGACTGGGATTTTCTCGAGCGATAAAGGCTGCATTAATATAATTTTGGATAATCCCTTCGGCTACATTGTTAGCATTTGGTCCCGAAATAATAACATCAGCACCATTTTCTATGGATGGAAGACGGATATGACCAGAATTGCGGCGAGATCTTTGAAAGAAGGTTAGGTATTCTGCCCTATTAAGTTGCCATTCTCTAGATTCGTTCAGAGCATTCGCCCTATTAGCTCTGATTCGAGCCTCATAGATCGCTAATGGAATTAACCCTGCCGCTGTAAGTGCTGCGAGTACTGTTGGAACATAAGGTAACAGCGATGCACCAGCGCTTAATAATCCTCCTATCCTGAAGTATGCTTGCACCTGGTTTAAAGAGGGGCCAATAAATTTCCAATTCATAGCAACAAACTCTGCTGATTGCCCAATAGTTCTTCCTATCTCTCCAAATAGCCGCAGCGCTAAAGGTGAAATGGCACCGACTCTCAATCCAGCAGTAACCCAATCTCTTGCTATCGCTGTAAGCTGGTTTATGGTGAACCCAGCTTCTGGGGGAAGATCAACAAATGATGAGCTGGCTTTTGATGTTGCTAGAAATGTTAAATCGATGGAATGACTGTTAATATTGTGGGGATAACTTTCATTGCTGCTTGAAGGAATTCTCTTGGTGGGTACAGAAGCATAGAAAATAATTGCAGTGAACAAAACTACTAAAATAAAATTAAAAGAATTTTTCATTTCCTCTGCTTTTCCTTCGCTTTTTTTAGCCTTTTTTTCTAAGACACAACTATTATTTTTCCCATCGTAATAATAATAATTACTTAGGGAACAACACTCATAGATATTAAGTTGCATGAACTGGACCAACGACTACAATAGAATTACAAAACTAAAAGATGATTAGGTTTATAACAAGAAGAGAGGTCACATCTTTAAGTCTTTCTTTTTTTGGGGGATTTGAATGATTAAAACAAGAACTTGAAAGTGACATTATTTGCAAAGGTTGTGCATTTCTATCACATGCTTAGTAAAACATGGTTTGAATTTCCAACACCGTAATAATTGCCATGTTTACAATTTCATCAACATCTGCAGAACGTTGTAAAACGGTAGTGTCAATTTGATTGTGTAAATTCCTTTAAGTCCGGCAAAATAGTTCGACGACTAAACGGGGATTGTTTCCAGTGTAGCTCCATTTTTAGAGCGACAAAGCACAATAGCCTGTACGACGATTTTTTGGCCGGCCAATATTTCCATTGAATTGGTTCGACGCCTAAACTCTTTATTCACTCGTTCAATGAGGTTTGTTGTCCTTAGCGATCTCCATTGTTCCTCTGGAAAACTGAAGAAGCTTAGACATTCATCGATTACATTGAATAGACACTTCACCGCTGAGGGCACTGTGGATTCGTATTTTATTACGAAGTTCTCATAGTGTTGTTTCGCTTTTATTTTGTTTGCAGCATAAAAAATATCTCTTAAATGGTCTGCAACCTCTTGTTTTGATTTTTTAGGTACTTTACAGAGGACATTTCTAGGCACATGTACCTGGCAACGCTGAATTTTTGCATTAGGAAATTTGGCAAGTTGGGTAGGACGTAATGCCTACCTAAGGGTGATGACTTCCATTTGAGTTCCATTTTTAAGGACCTTGACGGCGATGGAGTGGAGGAAATCATCACGGGAGCAGGCACCCTCCCCTCGGCGGCCCCCATGTGAAGGATTTCCATGCCATGGGCGCCAAAACCTGCACCAGTTTCTTTGCCTATGCCCAAAGTTTCACCGGAGGCGTAACGGTCGGCAGCGCGTGGTTAGACGGACTGTACGGTTGAGCTCGCATCTCCAGGCTTTGCAGCCTCGCGCCGAATCAAATCGTTTGACGGCAGCTCGGGGTTCAGTACCTTGCGGGCCGTTTCGGCCCCGGCTACCGGCAGGTGCGACGGGTCGAGCAACCCGATCTGTACTAGGACCGACGCCTGATCCCAGTAGATACGCTCACAGACAACCTTTTCCGCACGCAACTGGACGACGACGACCAACGGAACCTCGACCCAACGGCCGGTCGGGGTGACACCGGGCAACATCCAATCCATCACGATGTCATGGGTGAACGCGAAAATCATCTCGTCGATCACCCTCTCTTGACCGACCGTTCGGCAGACGGGAGTCAGGTGCGTGTCAGCCGGCATCTTCGGGATGAAGTGACTGCCGTAAAACGCCAGCATCTCGTCCCTGCCTCGGCCGCCGGTCATGACCGGGACATGATTGACATAGTTGTCGTCGGACATGGTTGCCACCGTGGCAGCGGCATTCCTGTTCGCGAACTCACACTGGAGATGCCCCTCCCATACATCGATCAGTCGCTGCTCTTCGGGCGTGTATGTCGAGTCCATGTCGAAACCTCTCTTGGGCATTCGCCCGTTGCCGTCTAACGAAAAAGCTCAGCAACCGGCGCTTTTGGGGTCACTAGGATCCTAGTTAAAGATTTAAAGATTTAAAGATTTAAAGATTTAAAGATTTAAAGATTTAAAGATGATGTTAAATAGGTCGGGGAATGAGTTCAAGAAAAAAGGAAAAAAAATATTTTAACAACGCGGTACTAGCGTCGGCATCAATAAGTAGTTGTTCCTGAAAAACCAACCCCGACGATCTTTCCCACATCAAGCATAGGCAATTAAGGGTGCCAAATGTTTTCTGCCGGTGAAGAGATTGCAAAGGGCCACCTTGTTACCACATAATTTAAAACCGACGGCTTCTAGTTGCAGGAGGCCTGGTAAAGTCATCGAAGTCGTTTTTCTAGAAGGCGTCTTTTATTCGGGAACATCAAGCTGTGGCCCGGATCAAGTTCGAACCGCTCTTTTGAAGTCGTTTTATCTATTTGTTCAATATACTCATTACTCATCAAAAAAAGTAACTTAACTACCTAACCCATTCTTTTCCTGCCCCGAGGCCTCCGTCCCCTGTAAGTGCCGGATAAAGTGAGGTGGTAATGTTTTTACAGTTTAGGGGTGGATTTACAGGGGGCTAAAAAAGTTACAAAAGGCCTTTTTTTGTTCCTTGAATTCATTGGGTTTTTAGCTCTTAAAGTAGGCATCCCCCTTGCTCCTTCTGTTAAGATATGAGGAGGATTTCTTGTGAATACCACTAGTACAAATAAAGGTGCACATTAAAAAACTGATATTAAAGATAAACATACTAATTGAAGGAGAATAAAAATGCGTACATTACTAAAAGAGCTATTTATATTGGCAATAACCCTTTCCACAGCGGTACAGGCAACTGCTTTGCATAGTGAAAAAGGGGAAATGCCAGTAGCCACTTCGAAACGTTCTCTTAGCAAACCGGCTAATGCGAGCAAAAAAATAAATGTTGAAAATCTAATCTGTAGTACTCCCAAAACTACAGATGATAAGGATGTCGTAGAAGGAAATCCTTACTATGGAAAAAAGTATAATTTGACATGCGATCTAGATAGCTCGCTCATCGATGAGGAAGTCAGGAGTTGCAAGCTTTTTTCAAATCCAATTAACTCGACAGCGAGGCCCGAAGAAGTCTTACTGAATCTAAAACGCGGCAAACAAACCAGAGAAGTGGCAATTTTTACAGGTCCAAAGAACAGCGAGACATTGATCATTCTGGACAAAATGCCTGTTTTGAAAGCAAGAATGGTAAAACTGGACAACGGCGTGACGATGGAATGTAGCATCGAAAAAAAAGGTGATGGTTATCAACTTCTTGGACTGGTGCCCGACCCTACACTCTAAGTACACCTTCTGATCAGTGATTAACAAGATTAAATTTTAGACGAATGCGCCCGTCAGTGAGTCTCCAAATTGGTTGGCTCACTCGAGGTGTTGAAGGTACCGTTCGTCCCGCCGCTCCGCATGCGGGGTATGCCCGCGGGCCGATTCAATGATGCACACGCTCCATCCTGCGACAGGATATCCGCCATGCCTTCATTCGAACACGGGATCCAAAAAATTGCATCGACTTTGAGGTCATTTACACTCAGAATATATAGATGAATATTAATGTTTGCGGTTTGCGGTTTTTCGTTTTTTTTGGCCTTGCGCTCTCGGCAACGCCCCACTCCTTG
Organism: Bdellovibrionales bacterium; assembly: GCA_009692515.1. Taxonomy (GTDB): domain Bacteria; phylum Bdellovibrionota; class FAC87; order UBA2466; family UBA2466; genus UBA2466. Next base: position 2,519 of record SHZA01000033.1, on the reverse strand, counting down.
GCCGGCTCCCTCGCAACATACGGCCAAGTGTGCCGGGATACCATCGGGGTTCCGGTTCCCTCCTTCGACTGCGACGATCCGAGGGCCAGCCTTTTCAATCAGGGCAGGAGTGAAAACGGTGGCTGCGAGCGCCCCCACGGATCGGAGGGTGTGAATAAGTGCGTGGCGGGGTCCAAACTTTTGCGTTACGACGATACGTTTACTGTCGATGGCGTACGACAGGTGGTTTCGACGGTGATTTTTTGCCGTGGCACACCACCTGTTCCCCCAGCAACGCGCGGAGTGTATGACGACATCGCCGTCATACAGATCAATCAAACCAAGAACGCTTCCTGCTGGTTTAGCAAGCAGCAGAATCCCACGGGGTCGGTGCCCTCGCCCAACCCTCCGCCCGCCAATCAGAATGCGTCCCCTGCAGATAAAGCGGCAGCCGTTTCGGCGGCCAGATCGGCCGAGACATTCTGGGGAAACGATCAGCCCAATATGGATTGCCGCAGGTGCCATGATAACGGACTGCTCATCCGAACTCCGGCCGTGGCCCGCGTAGAAGATGCCCCGGAAAAAGGGTACAAGCGTACCGATCGCAATCAACCGTATGGGGCCGGCGACGGCAACGCTTTGCCGAGCTTTGCGAATGTAATGAGCAAGCAGGGGGCTATGTGCAGCGTCGGGGATGTTCCGTGGAAGGACGGTCGGAACACCTTTCCGGAGATAAAAATCAACAGCGACGCCTTTCGGTCTTACTATAGTTCTCTTCCGGCATCGGGTACAAAGAAAGTAACGCAATCGACTAACCCCCGCATCGACGCCGGCTATTGTACGAGTTGTCATTACGTGGGGGCCGGTTTTTCTTGCGTCAAACTTGTCCCGGACTCCACCGGAACCACACCGAATCCCAAGCGGCGTCCCAATACCTTCCCGGCGAACGTCTGGATGCCACCAGCTGCGGCGCTCCAACATATCAAGACCAAGGCTCAATACGATGCGGCTTTTGCCGAGCCGATTGCTGCCCTCAAGGCTTGCTGCACTAACCAAAACCTCGAAGCGGTCGTGAATGGGCAACGGGTCAAGGTATGTCAAGACCGCTTCGAAAATGAAGGCAGATCGGATATCCTGTCGGAGAATGGACCGTGTGCGTTATTGAATCCGCAAGCGGGCATCCCCCGCATGGGGAGCGGCGGGACGAACGGTACCTCCAACACCTCGAGTGAGCCAACCAATTTGGAGACTCACTGACGGGCGCATTCGTCTAAAACTTAATCTTGTTAATCACTATAAATAAAGTTGTCCTGTATGAAATTATTGTCCGCTTTTACATTTCGCATTGCGCTTTAATAAAACTCAGCACGCGCAACATGGCCTCTTCACTGGTGTCTACTCTCGGGCCATATTTTGAGAGGGCAAAGGCGGCCATTCTTCCTTTATAATTTAGCGTGCCCACCTCCAGCGCCACTATTTTTGCAGACGCAGCATCAACTGCAATCCCTATCGACAGGGGTTTTAATCGTGTGTGTTCAAAAGATTCCATCTCATCAAACTGAAACGTACCTCCCCGTAATAGTTCGCCCAAACTTTTTTTATGTTCACGACGAGCCCACTCCGCTAACCATATAAATTTACGCGCTATCGTTTTTCGGTCGGTCTTTAAACATTTAGCCAGCCGCCGCTGGCTCGTACCCGAGGAGTAGAGTTCAAAAATCGCAGTATTTAAATACGGTTTTTTTTGTCGGTAGGTGGCCTTAAAACTACTTGTGGAAAATTTCTTCCCGCACCCTCGACAAAGGTATCTTGGAATCTTGCGATGATTCCATTTGCAGAGAAAACTTCCCACCTTTGAGTAAAAACGCTCGCGGGTCGGCTTCGCAAATTTACAGCTTTCGTTAGGGCACCGGCGTACTAAAAATCCCATAGGAATTATTAGCTACACAGCTTTTTGCTCCTCCTCAAGAATTCTAGGGTAGCGTAATGATTTATTTTTCTCTACAAAACCCTCCCCTTTATTAGGGCGGGTCTACCCATTAGTCGGGGCCAGGTATCTTACTTAACGTGCCAACGAAGAATAGGTCCTGCTATTTGTGCAAGTATAGGTTGCACGTGGGCAGAGGGATCCTCCGAGAAATCATTTAGCTTACATCCATTTTTTTCCAAAAACCGCGTGACCCGCTGGAAGATTCTTCTCACCAACACTACGATCTCTTCATCGCCCGGGACGGGGAGCGGGAGGAGCAGAACGGGAACTACTTCTTTGGTTCGGGAATGACCATCTGACGTTGTCCTGGATCTCCCGTTGCTCAAAAAGCGTTCGGATTCGTGGGGGAAAGCGCAAGTGCTCGTGGAGAACTTCAGGAACTGCGGCACTGATCACTGTCGGCACGGGCGCTCCTTTAGTGCAAGGATCCGCAAGCCTTCCGCGCACAAGACCAGAGAGACAGGAGTAGTTGTGCTTACGGCCGTCTTCTTCTATTATTAAACCCCTTTGGGCATTGTTTCGTTGGCGTAAGCAGGAGGTTATAAAACTA
>SHZA01000003.1 GCA_009692515.1 Bdellovibrionales bacterium | reverse complement strand
AAGTTATTATTAGGTGGCCTTTGCACCTATGACGAAAATACACACAAATACATAGTGCGTCTTTTTAGCCAAGAAAAATAATAAACCGCTTAAAAGGTGACACAGGTATTGTTTATTTAATTCACTCCAGAAAGTAAGCTGCTATTTATATCTTTGTTTTCTGAATATTCAAAAACTCTATTAGTGATGTCTTCCAGCTTCCCATATTTTGTTCTCCCAATTGAGCTAACAGTTTCTTGTTAGACATCACTCCGAACAAGGGTCTTTGAGCCGGGAGCTTAACCTCAGAGGTTTTTTTGGGAATTAATCTAGTAGCCAACTGTAATTCTTCACAGACAAAACCATAGACCTCTTCCCATGTTGCATAATCATCATAAGCAAAGTGAAATAGGCCATGGGCCTGCTGTTCGATTAATTTAAGAACCACGCGACTAATATCTCTAGTCCAAGTAGGAGCTCCCCACTGGTCTGAAAAAGGGGTGAACTCTGCTTTGTCTCGTAAAAAAGTAAATCGATCTTTCTGAGCTCCGTAAAGCCATTGAACTCGCAATACTAAATTGATCCGATTTTTTAGGACCTCTTTATCACCCAGCAGTTTTGTTTCTCCGTAATAATTGGGGCTAGGCGGAATAGTCACATCCGTTTCCGACCAAGGCTTAGTTCCAGTGCCTGAAAAAACATAATCGGTGGAAAAATGCACAACAGGAATCGCCAGAGAATTAGCTACTGCAGCCAAAAGCTTGGGGCCAGTTACATTAATGAGTTCTGCTTTTTCTCTTTCTACCTCCGCCTTGTCCACATGAGTGTAGGCAGCCGCATTAATAATGTGAGATATAGAATTATTTTTAAAAACATTCTCTATTTGGGAGAGATTGGTAATGTCTAAAGACTTAGAGTTCAAACCCAAAACTCGGTGATTTCCCAGCTGAAGTGAAATATTTTTTACTAGGTCAGAACCCAGCATTCCTTCGGCACCAGTGACTAAAATTTTTGTGTTTTGTTCCTTAAATAAATTCATCACTACTTATTTACTAAACATTAGCTGATTAGCCATATTTAATGATTCAAAGGTACCCGCATCGGTCCAGTTATTTTGAAACATGTCATACGACATCGTTCCCTGTTTTATATAAAAATTATTAACGTCGGTAATTTCTAATTCACCACGACCACTCGGCTTCAAGGTTTTAATCACCTCAAACACCTGCGCATCGAAAAAGTAAATACCGGTTACCGCATAAAAACTTTTTGGGTTTTTAGGTTTTTCTTCAATCTCAATAATTTTGTTACCCTGTAAATCTGCAACTCCAAATCGATGAGGATCTGAAACCTTTTTCAATAACACCTTTGCACCCTTTACCTGCTCATGAAAGTTTTGTGCAAATGGCAACAACTCATCCTCAAAAATATTATCGCCAAGAATGACACATATTTTAGACCGATGACAAAAGCTTTCCGTGAGACCTAAAGCCTGCGCAATACCGCCTGCTTGATCTTGAACTTTATAACTAAACTCACATCCAAAATCTTTTCCTGACCCCAGGAGAGTTACTACGGCGCCCATGTGTTCCACACCTGTAACAATAATAATCTCTTTAATTCCTGCATTAATTAGTTTCTCAATTGGATGCAGAATCATGGGCTTTTTACCGACCGGAAGTAAATGCTTATTAGTGACCTTGGTAAGAGGGTAAAGACGAGAACCGGTGCCCCCTGCTAAAATAACACCTTTCATGAACTTACCTCTTTCATTGCTGAAGTTAGAGAGCCAAACTTTTTTTCATAGTTGGCTTGATAATATTTAAAGTAGTCTTTTCCTCTTACTTTTTTCCACCACTCAGTATTTTTTAGATACCAATCCAAGGTAATTTTCAGACCCTCTTCAAACGAAAATAATGGAGACCATCCTAGTTCTTTTCTAATTTTTGAAGAATTTAAACCATATCGTCGATCATGAGCCGGCCTATCACCCACAAAACTAATCAAAGAATGGGGCTTGCCTAATAAAGTTAAAACTTTTTTTATAACCTCAATATTTGGAGCCTCTCCAGAGGAGCTAATATTGTAAATTTCGCCAGAAATTCCCTTTTGAAGAACGGCATCAATACCTCGACAGTGGTCCACTACATAAATCCAATCTCTAACCTGTTTTCCATCGCCATAAACCGGAATAGCGGTGTTCTCTAAAGCATTTGCTATCAATAACGGTAATAACTTTTCTGGGAATTGAAAGGGCCCATAGTTATTCGTGCATCGAGTAATAAGAACCGGCTGGTTGTAGGTTCTAGCACTTGCCAGTACCAATAGGTCTGCCGAAGCTTTCGATGCCGCATATGGAGAATTGGGATCTAAAGGAGTTGTCTCGATACAAGGAGGAGAATCGGATTTAAGAGAACCATAAACCTCGTCTGTAGAAACCTGAACAAAACGAATATTACCGCCTTCTCTAGCCACCGTCAGCAGATTTTGAACTCCCATGATATTAGTTCTAACAAAAGAATCGGGGTCTAAAATACTACGATCTACATGGGTCTCGGCTGCAAAATTTATCAATGCATCAAACTTTGTATTTTTAATCCAATTTTTTAAAGTGGGATCGGTAATGTCCTTATGAATAAAGGAGTACCGGTCGGGAGCTAAGGTATCTAGGTGTTTAAGCATGTCGGGATGGGCCGCATAGGTTAAAGCATCGAGATTGGTAACTTTACCTTCAGGGTAGGTGCTTAAAAAATATTCAATAAAGTGAGATCCAATAAAACCACACCCACCTGTCACCAGAATATTCATAGATCGACCTCTTAAAATGACTTTATGGAAAGAACTATTTTAGCCTAATTCAATATAAAAAGTCACGTTAATGACACGGTGAATAATAAATAATCGGCTATGGGTGATTAGTTATTTTTGTCAGCCCGCTCACAGTGAGCTATAAGTATTTTTATAATGGTTACTTTAGTTACAGGTGCTACAGGCTTTTTAGGGAAATATTTAATTGCTCATTTGAGAAGAATAGATCCGAATGAAATTATCTATGGGTGCGCTCTTAATGCAGAAAAACTAGATAACATTAAGATAGAATCCATTAACCTTACCGATGCTGAAGCGGTAACCGTTTTTATCCAAAAAATTAAACCGACCCGAGTTTACCACCTAGCTGGAATTGCTAGAGTTACAAAAGAAATTCCTTTTGAATCCTATTTTTTACAAAATACTATCGCTACTCAAATTTTACTACAGGCTCTAGTCTCACTTAATTCTCAGGTAGATTTTTTTCTAACTAGCTCGGTTCATGTTTATGGAAATCAGATCGATATTGTTACCGAGAAATCTGAACTAAAACCTAATGGAGTTTATGGTTTTACAAAATATTTAGCCGAAGAAACATTAAAAAACTTTATTCATCAATACCCTAATCTTAGAGCTGTGGTAGGCAGACTTTACACCTGTATTGGCCCAAACCAAGCTTTGGGATTTGTAGCCTCCGATATTTGCAAAAAGGTAAAGGAGCTTCAAGCAAATGCTGGTAACATTCTAGAGGTTGGGCCCATAGATAGTTTTCGCAGGTTCACAGATGCGAGAGATATGGTTACCATTTTCCCCATCCTTTTAAAGGCCTCCTTGGATTCTAGATTTGAGGTTTTCAATATCGCCGCTCCAAACAACATTCAAATTGGAGAGATGATTCAGACCCTTCTGGATCTTGCGAAGGTTTCCGCAACAATAGTTAGCACGCCCAGTGAAAATAATACTTTTAAAGGATTGAATCTAGACACCTCAAAAATGGCTCAGATAATTCCCACTAGTATCTTTCGTCCACTCGAATCCACACTACAAGATATTTTAGCTTCAACTGTATAGGTTGAATTCTCAGGCTTTCCTTATTACGATGACTCATTAGAAAAGATAAGGAGACCCAGAATGGCAATTGAAAACTTAATTATTATAGGTTCCGGCCCTGCCGGTTATACCGCTGGAATTTATGCAGGGAGGGCTAATCTTTCTCCAGTCTGTATTGAAGGTTATCAATCTGGCGGTCTCTTAATGCTCACCAGTGATGTGGAAAATTTTCCAGGATTTCCCGAGGGAATGATGGGGCCAGACCTGATGGCCAAATTTAGAAAACAGGCCGAAAAATTTGGCACTCGTTTTATTTCAAAAAATGCCACTCGCGTCGACTTTTCCTCATTTCCATTAAAGGTTTATATTGAAGATGAAGAGATTCACACTAAAGCGGTGATTATTTCTACAGGGGCTGCCACTAAATGGATTGGTCTTGAGTCTGAGAGTCGTCTTTTAGGAAAAGGGGTTTCAAGTTGTGCCACCTGTGATGGCGCCTTTTTTAAAGGTGAAAAATTAGTCATCGTTGGAGGCGGAGACTCCGCGATGGAAGAGGCTATTTTCCTAACTCGATTCGCTTCCCATGTGACTGTAGTTCATAGAAAGGACCATCTAAGGGCTTCTAAGATCATGCAAGAACGCGCCTTCAAAAATCCTAAAATTAGTTTTATTTGGGATACTGAAGTTTTGGAAATTCTCGGGCAAGATGGCGTCACCGGAGCCAAATTAAAACATTTGAAAACTGGAGCTGTTAGCGAAATTCCCTGTGAAGGTTTTTTTGTGGCTATTGGACACGAACCCAACACCACATTTTTGAAGGGACAACTAGAGCTAGATCCTAAGGGCTATGTCATTCTTCCCAAACGACCAACGACGGCCACGAGCCGTCCTGGGGTATTTGCAGCAGGCGATGTTCAAGACACTATTTATCGTCAAGCCATTACAGCTGCAGCTCTCGGATGCCAAGCGGCTATCGATGTAGAACGCTATTTAGAAACGCTCCACTAAAATAGTTTGATAAAGAAAATAATGCTTACTAAATTTATTTTTATTCTAGGGGTCTTTATGGCAACGCCGTCAAACGCTGCAAACAAAACATCAAATCACATTACTACTCTAACCTTTGAATACTCACCAGAAACAATTCTCTCTCTGTGCAAAACTGAAATAGACAATTTAATATCGACATTAAACACCATTGGAAAGCTCTCGCCACCAGCTTGTCATTTTGGAAATACAGCTTTAGCGATGGAAAAAGCTACTAGCCTGTTTGGCAATACTCTTAACCCTATTCTTTTTCTGAAGTATGTATCTCCAAAACCTGAAGTTAGAGAGGCTGCAGATACCTGTGAAAATTTAGTTCAGCAACTTTTTGTAGATATCTATACGCGAGAAGACCTTTTTCTAGCCCTCAAACACACCTCTATCAAAGGAACTTTATTACCTGTGCAAGAATCGAAGCTATTAGAGGAATATTTAATCTCCTTCAAGAGAAATGGTTTAGATCTTACGAAAGAAAAAAGAATAACTTTTATTGAAAAAAAGAAACGTTTAGTAGCTATTGAGTCTGAATTTGCCAATCGCCTGGTCAATGAAAATATTTTCTTTGAAGTTTCTGCCGACAAGCTAAAAGGGCTTCCACAAAGCTACATTGACGGATTAGAAAAAACTATTCAGGGAAACTTTAAACTCACAATGTCCTATCCCCACTACTTTCCCTTCATGCAAAATGCTCTAAATGCTGAAGCTAGAAAAGAGTTTGAGTTCCGATTTAATAACAAAGGCGGCGAGGCTAATCGTCTACTTTTAGAAGAGGCCATTTCTTTGCGCAGTGAACTGGCTCAGCTTTTAGGATTTGCTACCCATTCAGATTTTATTTTAGAACGTCGAATGGCAAAAAAGCCTGAACAGGTAAAATTATTTTTAAATGATCTGATTCAAAAACTTCAATCTAAAGCGCAGATTGAATTAAATCAAATGCTTGAGGAAAAAAGAAAAGAATTGGGACCCACTGAATCCACTATTTATGCCTGGGATTGGCGTTACTATGAAAACATCTTAAGAAAAACAAAATACGATATTGATCCTCAATTAATAAAAGAATATTTTCCCATGGAGGTAGTTTTAAAAGGAATGTTTGAGGTCTATCAAGATCTTCTTGCCGTAAAATTTATTGAAGAGACCCAAGCAGAGACTTGGCATAGTACCGTCAAAAAATATAGAATTGAACGGGAAGATAAAACAGTAGCCTATTTTTACATGGATCTTTTCCCGAGACCTGGAAAATATGGTCATGCGGCGGCATTCACTTTAGTCTCTGGTTATTTAAAGGAGGATGGAAATTATGAGCTTCCACAATCTTCTATCGTGGCAAACTTTAATCCACCCGGCCCTGGGAATCCCTCACTCCTTCCTCACGGAGATGTAGAAACTTTATTTCATGAGTTTGGCCATATCATGCACCAAACTTTAACTCAGGCTAAGTTTTCAACCTTTTCGGGAACTAACGTTAAAACCGACTTTGTAGAGGCTCCATCTCAAATGCTTGAGAATTGGGTCTGGAACCGAGAGACTCTCCAAAAACTGTCGGGCCATTTTTTAGATACTCAGAAGAAATTATCTGATGAGGTCATCGACAAAATGATTCAGGCTAAACTTCTAAATGTGGGAATTCAAACGTTACGGCAATTAGCCTTTGCAACTATCGATCTAGACTTTCATTCGGCCTCTAAAGTTAATACGACCGAGATCTACGCCAAAAGAATGAAAGAGGTCATGCTCATTCCCATTCAAGAAGGAACACAACCTCAAGCTAGTTTTGGCCATTTAATGGGCGGTTATGATTCCGGATACTACGGTTACATGTGGTCCAAAGTTTTTGCCGAAGATATGTTCACTCGATTCGAAACTGAGGGGCTGCTAAATCCAATAACAGGTAAAGATTATGTAAATTGGGTTTTAAAACCTGGTGGCGAAAAAGAGCCGATGGAGCTCATTACCGGTTTTTTGCAACGGGAGCCAAGCAATGAAGCCTTCTTAAAAAGAATCGGATTGAAATAATAAAACCCCTTCTTCCAAAACTCTAACTTCTGTACTCAAGGCAGAGCTTAACTACGTTCTTCCAGCCATAATCTGCAAAGATTTCCGTAGGTGGTAGCCATCATTTGGGAGGCCTCTTCACGTGTGCATTTCTTTTCACGATAAAGTTTTAAGGGTTCCCAGAATACAGTTCTTCCTACTGCAAATCCAATAACACCTTTAACATTAGCCCCCACCTTTAGCCACTCACGTACCTTGGCTTCATTTTCTCCACGCCCCAATACAATACATCCAACATCGGTACGACCTCCTGCTATTGCAGCTGCACATACCTTTTCAAAGTCTTCACGATTATCTAGTCCCTCTAGCTTCCAAACATCGGCTTCGATGCCACGGTTTTGTAATTCCTTTATCGCATTCACCATCAAAGTAGGCCGAATTTTGACGTCGTAAACGGCCTTATCTCCGCCACATCTCTTTAGCTGGTCCGCCGTAGGTGGAACTAACAATTCAAACATGTATTTTTTATTTACCTTCTCTAAGTAACGAGAAAGTTCTGCTAGCTTTGTCGCCTGTCTTTCATTTAATGCAGGCTCGTCTTCAGGATTGTATCTCACCAAGACTTTAATTAAATCGGGTTGAACCTTTTCAATATGCTCTTGATAGTTTGGGTATTCGAAATCGAATTCATCCTGACCACTTTTTTCAACACAAATACAAACGGTAAAACCGCCGCTTTTAGCTCGTCTGATTACATTTTCACCAAACTGCTCATCGACTAAAACACCCATAATCTCTTTAGGAAGCCCACTTTTAACGGCCTTCTCAAAACCCTCAAAAATAATATCTTTATAAGAAGAAACCTCTGCAAGTTGCTCTGGGGTCAGGGGGGCCTTAAATCCAAACATCTTACTTTGAAAGGAACCTCTATGATCAAAAGGTAGGACCAAAAGTTGCTTTTTATAACCCCGCTCTTTTTGAATATTAGCCATTTTTTTCCCTCTTGAATAAACAGGTTTTTGTATGCAATTAAGCTAGTCTAAATTATTCAGTTTAGCAACCGAGCTAGATAGAAAAGAGCCCTTTCAACTCAACGCATCAACCCCAAAAAAATGATTTTTTAAAAATCTGATGATTGTTTTTTTAAACCTTGCTGTGATATCGTTTTGTTATCTCATGAAACAAACATCGCTTAATGAATTTCTAGAGTTCTTAAATAAACAGACGGCTAAGAGCTTTAAAACTAATGCCGTTCATAATTACCTGGCCACCCACGCAATCGATCATGAAGAGTTTCTTCCTTATACCTTTTTTAGAGAAGAAACCTATGGAAGAAATCTAGTCGCAAAAAATGAGTTTTTTGAACTTTTAGTTCTCACTTGGCTTCCTGAGCAACGAACTGCTATTCACGATCATGCCGATCAGCGATGTTGGATGTTAATGGAGCTGGGAAGTTTAACCTTTAAAAACTATGAAGCCGTGGGCCCTATCACAGAAGGAAAACAGTTCTCTTTGACACCCACCGGAAAGGCTGAAACCTTAAAAGCCGGCACTAATACTGTTTATATCGACGATGGTATTGGTCTACATTCGATAGCCAATGCGTCAAGAAAACCCGCTATCAGCGTTCATTTATATGCAAGTCCCATCCCTAGATGTCGCATTTATAATGAATCGTTAAAAAACTTTAGCTGGGTCGATTTAGAGTATTTTACCTTCTCTGGAAATACCTGGACCGAAACCATTCAACAGCTTCAATAATATTTTTAATTAAAAATCTAGTAAATTACCGGTGGGGGCTGTGACCCGGGGCAAGACCTTATTCAGGGTTTGCCCATTTAGTATTTTCTCATAATAGGAAATATATTTATCGGTCATGATTTTGTAATGAAATTTAGATAGAGCCCAATCTCTACAAACCTGTGGAGAAAAACTACCCAAACTAGCAACCGCCTCCACCATTTCCTTTTCGTTAAAACAAATTTGTCCAACTTCAGAGGTGATAAGTTCAGGTAGTGAACCAAAAGGGGAGCCTAAAACGGGGGCCCCGCTAACTAAGGCTTCAACCACCGCAATCCCAAAGGGTTCATGCCAAATTACTGGAAATAGAAGACCCGCGGTTTTAGAAAGCCAGTGAGCCTTAGTAGAACCATCCACCATTCCCTCCCAAAAGACTCCCCGCCAACGATTAAAAAGCATTCTTTTTCCACCTAAAATATGTAGTTCTTGGTGAGCCGCTCTAGCGATATTAATAGCTCCTGACACATTTTTTACCGCCCAAGAGGCCTTGGCTAAAAAAACAAGATACCTATCTCGGGTTTTCTCAAAAAGATATTCATCAGGATCGACTCCATTATGCACAAAAGCCGAAGAGCCATGACGATAGGCATGGTTTTGACTCACAAATACGGTATTAATTGAATAGTTCTCGCCCACCTTACCATTGCCCCCGATGGTCACCAAATGAGGTCGATCTGGAATTTCACTCGGCGTATTAAAAAAGTGAAGGAGGTCGGCAGATATTTTTGAGTTTCGATTTTCGGTATGGGGAACTACGGTAGCAAAGGGGCATTCGCTATTGGGCGCACAGACTAAAGTGACCTGAACCCCTCTATCATGTAACCCTTTCGCTAGCCACCAAACCACGCGCTCAGTTCCACCATAGCCACGAACTGGAAACCTAGCATTGTGAATGATTGCGATCTTCAAAGCTCATTGACGTTAATAAACTTTGTAAAAACAAGCAAGGAGTCATTGCCAATTGCCATAAGACTTTCTAAAAATAGAAATGGCTAAACAATACCCTTTTAATCTCAATAAACTTCTCAAGCTCCAAAGAAAATTTGTAAAGGACCGAGAGTGGGATGTTTTTCACACTCCGAAAAACTTAACTATGGCTTTAGCTGGTGAAGTTGGAGAATTAGTTGAGATTTTTCAATGGCTCACACCTGAAGAGTCATTTGAGGTAATGAAAAGCCCTAAAACTTGCCAGGAAATTCAGCACGAACTAGCCGATATTCTCTATTATACTTTACGACTGGCAGATCGCCTCGATGTAGACCTGGAAAAGGCCTTAATTGAAAAGTTGAAACAAAATGCAAAACGTTATCCAGTGAAACTTGCAAAGGGTAACGCCAAAAAATATACCGAATTGAAATAACCTGAGCTTTAGAAATTTATTCGGCTAGAGCCAACTCATTTTTTGATTCGCTATAACTTCGAAATAAATGTTCATCAGCTTCCCTTACCCATTCTTTTAAATATTTTTGAATCCATCTTCTATAGATAGGATTGCTGGTAGAAATTTCCCGTGAGTCTGTTCCCATGAGTTCTACTTTTTGAACCAATTCAAATCTTAATCCCTTTAAAAAAAGGGCGGCTCCTTTAGGACTTCTTCTTTTTAATGACTCAAAAATTTTGACTAATCTAGCAGTGCTCGAGTGATCAACATCTTTTCCTACTTCAACGACAAATTTTAAATAGGCCGGATAAGAAGCCAAAATATCACTGCTATCTCTTTCAGTTTCAACCTGTGGGAAAATTAAGGAAGAGGGACTACGTGACAATGCAAATCTAGAAACAGATGAAGAAACTCCACCATAGGCAGAGCCAGTACTCAATAAAAAGGTAGCAGTCCCCAATAGAAGTATCTTCAATGAAGTTCTTCCATTTCGAAGCACGAAGCTCCATACAGGGTGAGTCTCTTTTTTATTAACAAGTACTGAACTTCTAAAGTATCTCAAACTACGTTTCATGTAATCCTCTCCCTAAATTTCTACAACAGACCTATTACAAATCATGTACCAAAATCAACAACACTCAAATGAGGCTAAATTTCTTTATCTGTAGTTTTTTTTTACACCTGATTAACAATAATTGTCTAAAGCGGTAACGTAATTTGTCTCTCTCACTAGTAGATTGTCACTTGCTCAAGCACAAAACAGGCTGGAACGATGATTGCTTAAGGGTCGATTGCCATTTGCTTTTTGTAATTGGTGACTTCAGGGGAGGAATTTGAGTGAAAACTAATTTAACACATATAGAAACTCGAATGACTCTAAAGAAGACACTTTCAGCAATAGGGATTGCAGCCTTTTCCCTACTCTTAGTTTCTGCCTGTGGAACTAAGAACAGCGCTACCAATCCTATCCCCTTAACTACCGGTGCCCCCCAACCCATATCCCCCTCAGTAGGAACTCCTATCGCCACCCTTTCTTTTCTTGAAGACTCTTTGCCTGGTAACTCACTTTTAAAGGCCAATACATCAACGGCCGCCTTCACTGCGATGAATAATAATTTAACAGGAACTATTAACTTTACCGTTTCAGAACAAAAATCTTTTGACTATATGGTGACCCCTAGCGGTCAATCCCAGGTTCCTACCTTGATTCGACAGGAGGGACGCCCAGAAAACCCAGTTCCTATTAATTATAGAGGTCAGGCAGGTCCTAATAATATTTGGGGAAGACTTAGTATTACTATGAATGCGCCTAGTAATATCCCTGAACCCTCTCGAACCTTTATATTTCAATATCAAGTGACCGTTTCAGGTATCGTCTTAACAAGCACCGATCAGATCGCACTTTTTAAGGCGATAAATCCTGCTCCTTACGCGGCCGATATTTTAAAGGTCACCTACACTACTAAAAATCCCACTATTCACAGATTTAGAATTAGTAATTTAAGTCCATTTCCAGTTTCAGGAATTCTACCCCAAACTACGCAGGCGAGATGGGGCAGTGGCTGGCTAAATGTGGTCGGTCAAAAAATTTCAACCACTTTTCAAAACACTAAATAAATTTAGTTTATTATGAGGAGAAACCATGTCACTAGCTAGTTTTTTATTGGGCCTAATCATCGCAACTGGCCTCAACATTACAGCACACGCTGAGACGCAATCCGCAGAGCCCATTACAGGGGTAATCACCGAAATAAAACCATTTAGAACATTTATTACCATTCAAAAATATAATTTAGAAACCTCCGGAAGAGCCTTAGACAAAACCTTTAATGCAAGACTTGAGATTTCGTTCGCCGATGGAAATAAAATAACTCTACCAGAAGAAGGACGCCGTTGGCCCATCGCTAATGGACAAAGCCAAGAAATTAATCGCACCTTCGAAATCCCATGGGCCTTTGTACAGAGCGACTCTACTAAATTTACAGTTTCCATCTTAAGATCAGGAGTCACTATTTCACCCTGTGAGTTCTCAGCCGAACAACTTTCTCAGTTTAATAGAGGTTATATTTGTCATACCGATGCCAGTATTCAAGCAGAACAAGGTATAGCCCAAGAAAAAATTGTGAGGGAATCGGTCTATGTAAGATTATTTACCGATAGAAATTCAAGTCCAAGAGAGATCCCTAAAGATGCGATCGCTCTTAGAAATAAATAAATAATTACAACTGAGTGAAACCACTTCTTAGTTTTACTCAGTTGTTATTTTTCATGAACTAGATGCGATTGGTTCAACTTAATGAAATTCCGATTTTGCCACACGACGAGCTAGAAGTTGTCCACTCTTCGAACTAAAAACCGCCTCAATCGGAGCTTTTTGCTTAGAGCCAACTTCAATTACTGAAACTACAGTACCCATCTCAGCTTTAGCGTAGCTAGGACCAACAATAATAATATGTGATTCCCGCCCTTCATCTTCGTCAGCTACTGAAAGTTTAAATCTTTGATTATGCTCTTCTAAAATCTCATTTACCGACAAAAAATACCTTTCATCCATCTCTACTCTTTCAATGGGATGATATTCATTAGAGACAATTGAAACTTGGTGATCCACACCTACCGTCAGTTGAATTGTAAATCCTAAAATCGGAGTCCCATTTTGAAAAACTTGATAGTTCACTCTAGTTCCCAAAGGATTTTCATAAGTTTCACCCTTAAGTTGATGGTAAGATTTAATGGAAAACAGACCCGGGTTATCAATAATAAATTGATTTGCCAGCTGCAAAGCATCGAAATTCACTGCGGTTTGCAAAGGTGGGTCTATAAATAGTTCGAGGTTGGTTTTTGTGATAAGCCCCCCCGTTAGGCCGTCAAAAACCCTCTTGGCCTTTAATGGAATGCCGATAGCCCTGGAATCTGAGAAAAAAGAGAGACTCAATACGCAAAATACTATCATCATCCCCCAGAAGATTTTAATTCTCTTTATTTTAGGATTCATAAGACCCCCGGGATGATTGCATCGGGAGCATTCTCACTTTTTATTCTCAAATTAAATGGAGCGCCTTGATAGTTCTGATTGGGCGCTACCGATCCCACCACAGAGTAATCGATGGGTAGAGAGCTATTGCCTCCCACGCTGACAGTTTTTCCAGAACCCAAATCCCCATAAGACTGCTGATACACCACCGGAGAAATTCTAGCATCGGTAGACTCCAGAATTAATCTGACATTTCGTGCTCTATCTGAATTGGGATTTGTGAGAATAAAACTAACTGAAAACTCTCGTGTTAGTTGTCCCCTTTCATCTCGTAGCCAAACGATAGAGGCCTTAAGTTTTAAGGGTAAAGCAAGAGCGGGAATATCGGATGAAAATCCCCTCGACTCGAAAGCATTTTTTACCGAATGACTATGAATTCCACAGTTGAGCTGTTCATCCGCCTGAAGAAGGGCGCTTTTCAATGAGGTAACAGAGGTATCTCTCTTAAGAAGTGAAGCGGCTGCAAAGATCATCCGATCTGCATAGAATCTCCCCTCGTTCGAATTTTCCTGCACTATTTGACGACGAATATCCCAGAGTACCCGGGTGCACCATTCTCCAATTCTATAGCGATTAAGATTTTTTTTCGTAGAATCAAAGGTGGCCACCTTACTGAAGTTGTTAAAATCATCATTTTTATCTTCTGCAGATCTCAAAGGTGATCCGGCTGTAAATTCTGAAAAATTTCTAGCGATCCATCTGCCAAGATATCCCCTTCCCGACAGACTCTCAGCTCCATAATCAGCAATACACTCATGGATCGCCGCACCTTCCGAAAATATTGATCCCGAATCCCCCGCAAAATCAACCCCTCTATCAGAAGTTAAACTCTCTAATAAATAATGGCCAAACTCATGCCAGTAGATATCTCGGTCTTGTCTGGGCGAAAAGGCGGTGTCTCCATATATTTTTAGCGTTCTTGGCGCTGTAGTATCGAAGTAATTATGACTATAAAAAGCATTTACCTCTTCAGGGTTATTTGTCGAGCCAGTAGCATTTACCATAACAAAAAGTGGACGGGCTTTATTGGTTTGAAATCCCAGTGCCTCCACATAGGTCTGGATCGCATTCATACTATGGTAGGCCATGGTTTCTCCGTAATGGATGTCGGTGATCGGAAACGCATATTGCCCATTTGAATTTGGAGTCGCTAAAATTTCAGGAGAATCATTAATCGAGTTAATTCTAACCTTTAAAAAATTATTCTCCAGACGGCTTCCTGCAGATAGGTTAGGAAGAAAAAGGTCACTCAAAGCATTTATTAAAGAAGAGTCCATAGACTGAATACCAATATTTCCTGTAGCATCCAGAGGATTCGGAATAACAAGAGAGGCTTTGGTGTTTGAAGTAAAGGCGGCTCGTTGAATTTGGGTTAGATGAGAGATATTAAGTGGAGTCCCACCGCATTCGGTGACTAATCTCCCACAACTCATCAAGGTCAAAAAAGAAAGCACCCCTACTAGTCGTACTATCATGTCAAAAACTGTAAATCTCATAATGATAAATTCCAATTGCCGTACTTAGCTTGATGGACCTAAATAGTGCACGGATGGGGCCTAAAAAGAGGGGGGATATCTAGCCTTAAATTCTTTTCTGGGACTCTCCCCAGCTGACTAGGCAGTATACAGAGGGATTCAGAAGAGCTTTCGATTCATGGTTTTAATATGGGAAACACCTCTTTGCTGAGATGTCAGATCTTTAGCCAATTTCGTCTGTCAACTAGTCATAAATTTGATTCAATAGTTTTCAGATAATGGCTTCGATGTTATGTTTCCTATGTCGTTAAGGGGGAAATTTGGAAATTCGAAGTGTCAGAGGCATGAATGATCTTTTGGGTGAAGAGATTCACCAATGGGTTCATGTGGAAAATAAAATCCGCAAAGTATTTGAGTCCTTTGGCTATCAGGAAATCAGAACACCCGTTTTAGAAAAGTTAGAGGTCTTTAGTGGTACTGTAGGCGATGAAACCGACATCGTAGAAAAACAGATGTACCAGGTAATCACCGATTCTGAAACCTATGTCCTTCGGCCCGAAGGAACCGCCTCTTTTATGCGTGCTGTTTTAGAACACAAACTTCACATTACCGGACAGCCAGCTAGATTCTATTATTATCTCCCGATGTTTCGTCATGAACGCCCTCAAAAAGGCCGCCTCAGACAATTTCATCAATTTGGTGCTGAACTCATTAACGACCCTTCTCCAGAGGCGGATGCTGAATTAATTTGTCTCCTAGATCAAATTTACCAAAGTCTCGGAATCAGCGAGTACCGCGTGCGGATTAATAGTGTGGGTTGCTTACAATGTCGACCTACTTACAAAGACAAACTTAAAGATTTTTTTCAACCACACCTAACTAATCTATGTGAACAATGTCAAAAACGATTTCACAGGTCGCCCATGCGCATCTTAGACTGTAAGAGAGAAGGCTGTCGTGAGATTGCTAAAGCAGCTCCACTGATTACTCATGCGCTTTGCATAGAATGCAAGACTCATCACGATAGATTTAAAACCTGCTTAACCCAGGCGAAGGTCACTTTCGAAGAGGACCCTTACATTGTTAGAGGGTTAGATTATTACTCTCGCAGTGCTTTTGAGTTTACCTCACAATTACTAGGAGCCCAGGATGCTTTAGGGGGTGGGGGTAGGTATGATGGTCTCTCTGCACGTTTCGGAGAAACCCCATTTCCAGCGGTGGGATTTGGTCTAGGTATGGAACGCTTAATGATTGCTTTAGCTGAAAAGCAAAACCTGCCAAAGGCCACATCGACTCCCACTTTTTTCTTGGCTCCTCTTGGCGAAAAAGCATTCGAATTTCTCTATCCCTTAAGTTTACATTTAAAACGGCAGGGTATCTGGTGTGAAATCTCCTATGATAAATCTAAAGGACTTAAATGGCTTTTGAAACAGGCCAATAGAGTTAATGCCCACTACAGTCTCCTGCTCGGCGATGAAGAACTTAAAACCGGAATTTCTATTTTGAAAGATATGAAATTGGGAACTCAAGAAAACATCCCAATAGTATCACTCTCAGCAGAACTCTTAAGGAGGACGCACCGTGAACCTTAAACGTACTCATTACTGTGGACATTTAAATAGCTCTCTAGCAGGTCAAGAGGTTACTCTTTGTGGCTGGGTAGATCGGTGGAGAGATCATGGCGGGGTTGTCTTTATCGATATCAGAGATAGAGAGGGAATTACTCAAATCGTTTTCGATCCAGAAACCTCTCCGATGGATATCGCAGGTACTCTTCGACAAGAATATGTAATTGCCATTTCAGGCACAGTAAGAACACGGCCCGAGGGGATGAAAAATGTAAATTTACCCACGGGTGAAATTGAAGTTCTAGTCTCTCACCTAGAGCTTTTAAATAAGGCGACACAACTTCCATTCTCTCTACACGAGGATAGTCCCAATGCAGGCGAGGTCGATGAAAGCCTAAGGCTCAACTATCGTTACTTAGAATTAAGAAAAAAAGGATTGCAGAAAAACCTAAAAATACGTCATGATTTTTTACGCTCAGCCAGAGAGTTTTATGCTCAAAATAATTTCTGGGAAATAGAAACTCCTATTCTTTACAAGAGTACTCCAGAAGGAGCTAGGGATTATTTAGTTCCTAGTCGAGTACACCCCGGGCTTTTCTATGCACTTCCTCAGTCACCTCAGACCCTAAAACAACTTTGTATGATTGGCGGATTAGATCGTTACGTTCAAATTGCTCGTTGTTTTAGAGATGAAGATTTACGAGCAGATCGCCAGCCAGAATTCACTCAAATCGACGTAGAAATGTCATTTGTTGATGAAAATGACATTCAAACTCTTCATGAAACAATGATGCAAAAGGTACTGCTTGAAGTATTAAAAAAGGAGATCTCTGTTCCTTTTCAAAGGCTTAAATATCAAGAGGCTATGGATAGATTTGGAAGCGATAAACCCGATTTAAGAAACTCACTCGAATTGGTAGATCTAACTGAACTAGGGAAAAAAAGTACTTTTCAAGTTTACCAAACGGCTTTAGCTGAAGGCGGAATTTTAAAAGGATTATGCTTTGAAGAAAAAGAGTCTTTATCCCGTAGTGAACTAGATGGCCTGTTAAAAAAAGTAGCCCCATTCGGTGCAAGAGGAATCACTTGGATCAGAATCAAAGGGCCTGGTGATTGGCAATCCCCGCAGGCCAAGTTTTTTGATGAAGGACTTAAAAAAGAGATTGAAGAAAAACTGTCATTTAATAAACCCGCGATGCTTTTTCTGATGTGTGGAAAAGATACGATGGTGAATAATTCACTTAGTGCTTTACGATTAGATTATGGAAAACGATTCGGCTACACAGATGAAAGTCGAAATGCTTTTTTATGGGTCACCGATTTTCCTCTTTTGGAATTCAATGATGAAGACAAAAGATTCTATGCAGCTCATCATCCCTTTACTCGACCTCATCCAGAAGATTTACATCTATTTTTAGAAAAAAATGACAAAAGTAGTTTAGCTGCCGTTCGCGCCTGTGCCTACGATCTTGTTTGGAATGGGTTTGAAATTGGCGGGGGAAGTTTAAGAATCTATAATCCCGAAGTACAGTCAAGAATGTTCGATGTCTTAGGTATTGGTCCTGATGAAGCCAAGGTAAAGTTTGGATTTTTCCTAAAGGCACTTCAATATGGAACTCCTCCTCATGGAGGAATTGCTTTAGGCGTTGATAGAATTGCAATGTTACTTGCTGGAACTGATGCGATCAGAGATGTAATTGCGTTTCCCAAAACTCAAAAGGCTAGTTGTTCGATGAGTGAAGCGCCATCTGTAGTGGATCCTGTTCAGCTCACCGAATTAGGACTAAAAATTATTCAGAAAGAAATACCAAAAACTACCTAGGTGGTAATGGGTTAACCCGCAGTGGGATTTAAATAGTGAAGTCTATTACCCTAACCGATTCTGTTAAATTCCATCTCCTGGAGCAGGAATTTGACAGAAAGTAGACTTAACAGAATTTTGAGATACAAAGCTGCTACTAGGATCATAAGGGGTAATAGCTAAAATTGGATAGTTATTAAAATCGGCCGAACTCAAGGTTCCAGCACTAATCTCCTGGTCTGGATTTAAAACAATTTGAGATACCAATTGCTTGTAAGCTTGGTTGGAATTAGCAATGGTAATAGATGCAATATCCCCTGGAGTATCTATAGAAACTGGTATGATAACTAAATCATAGGCGCCATTTTGTGACTGAGAACGAAAAGTATAAACGTCAAAGCTCCAGTTATTCCCATCACATTGAACGTAACCATAGGCCCCATTTAGATTATAATTTTTGCGTTTGGCACAACTGGTAAGAGAAAGAGCTAAAGTCGAAACTAAAGCCATCAACCACCATCTACGCATTATATTTATTAACTTTCCCTTCATAAATCTCTCCCAAACTATAAATCGTCTCGATAGTTTTATATTGCAAAGATAGGTCCATCTTTATAACAATGGATTAACCCCTTAGAAAAATGACGTGTTCTTTTTGTAGTCGGGAGAATCAACTTAAGTGAAAAAAAACCAGACAGTTTTACACTTCAAGACAACAGCTTAACAGGCACCTCAAATTCCAGCTTTATTTCAATAGGTTAGTTAGTCGCCCTGTCTTTTTTTTTTACTGTGCAGCTGTCAAAAAATTGTACAGTGAAAAAGCCACCGCACCCTTTGTGTTCTCTTGAATTGGAGTGGGTTGAATATTAACCCACTCGACTTAGAGGGATCGGAGTTGTCTCGGCTAGAGGCGGATTATCAAATAGGGTACAAATACGATTGATGCGGTAGCGAAGCCCCAGAAGATCATACTTATCTAGTCCTGGTAATTTGCTTTTAATTCTACTTACCGTCATAAAATTGGGCTTTTCATCTTTTAAAGCCTCTCTTAATTCCAGATAATTATTTTGATCATTTAAAATATGAAGATTTAACAGGTTTAACTGTGTCTGGGTGATATCTAAAAATTGTAACCCCATACCACATTCCACTTCGCACCTTTGTTTGTCATATACAATATGAGCCACTCTAGCTTTAATCGATATACTTCTAGAGTGGCTAGTAAGCATAAAAACTAAGTATCCCATCGTTTCAAGCGGCATGGAATCTAGGGTAGTAACAAATAGTCCTCCGCGACTAATATTAATCGGGTGAGCTGTGAGATGATTTTTTCCATTACTAAAAATTATCTTTTCAAAATAAGGAAGGCGATGTTCTCTTCTTCGATTAATAAATTCAGTTTTTTCAGTGTTTTCCATGATTACCTCTAAGGAAGAATCGCCATTACGGCATCATCTTCCGATTCGATTTCTTCTTCAGAAAATTCTTCGCTAAATTCATTCTCGGTTTCACTTTCAAGATCAGGTGCCAACTGAGAGCCCCCAACACCACCTCGTATTTCTTTGATACTGGGAACTCGCTTCTTATTCATTTCGCCTAATGGGAACCAACCGGTAAGTCCTGTGGGCTGAATCACTTTTGCCACCCAGGGACTCTCTGCTATTTTTGCAGCACTCCAAATTGCAAAAGCCTTCACGCCAGAAACAAAGTAGTTACCTATTTCTTTCTCACTAATTTTCAATTGGCCAAAGCTCAACACGGCGCACACAATGAAAACGTACTTAAATATTGTTTTATACATAGGCCTCTATAAAAATTGGTACGGTGTGAGATATTGAAGAGGGGAAAACCTCTTATTTAATAATTCTACCATATTTCTAAGTTCTCTACTCTAGGCTATAATTAAAACATGTCGGAAGGAGCTCTCATGTCACAGCACGTTCCAGAAACTTGCAATGAGAGTAGCGAAAATTGGTTTCCACTCACTGAGTATTCAGTTAAAAGTGGAATCTCTCTCAGCACTATTCGTCGAAAAATAAAAAGCAACACCATTGCTTATCGTTTAGAAAAGGGAAAATACTTCATCTTTTTTGAAAATAGAAAGATGAGTACTATTTCTGCGGAACCGGTACCTATAAAAATACCTACCTTGGTTCCCACTAGAAGATATAGCGATGAATCAGCGATAGCGAAGAATGCAACTCACCATGAAAAACGTGAAAACATTATTCGCTTCGAACATGATGCAGAGTCTATTCACATGGTGTCAGATGCCTTTGAGCATGCACTGAGTGAAAAGGACGAACGTATCAAGTTACTTCAAAAGCTCAATCATGAGCTTGAAGATCGCTTAAATGAGCTTAGATTGCTGGTGCAGGTGCTAGAAGAGAAATACGAAATTCGTTACTAGCGAGTTATTTTAAATAATATAATCAAAAAATTGCACGGTTATTTCACCACCGAACAATCTGTTCTAAGGAATTTAATCATGGTTAACCCTGTTTTGGCTCTAGCCAGAGGGCTAACGATTGTCGCGGTCGTATGCCTTTTTCTATTCACCAAGAATCTCATAGGTAGCCCCTCCTTAAATGATTCTTGGTCTCAAAGTCTAGATGCCCTTAACAGAGATTCCCCGAAGGAGGCCTGTGCCTTGCTTAAGCATTGGGTGGATTTAACATCCCAAGAAGGCATTCAATCTGCAGAGCCCTTCTTTAATCTATCTCTTTGCTCATGGCAGCTAAAGGAACGCTCTCAAGCTGTAGTCTATGCACTGACTAGTTTAAATCTAAGAAATTCTCCGCTAAAAAGGAATTCAGATATTAAGCTTCTACAAAGCTTTCAAAAAGAGATAGGTATTAGAGATAATCTTCCAAGCCGAAACTCCTTCATTCTTAAAATGATTTCCCCTATAGGATTTTTAATTTTCTTGGGGTTTTTAGGAGCCTGGATACTCATTGGAACTTTAACATTCAGAAAAAATAAAACCTCCATTCATCCACTTTCTATTATTGGAATTTCTATTTGTTGGATCGGTATGATTTTCTTTATTGTTATTCATCAACTAGGTGGCCCTATTGCGGTAATCACTGCAGACAAAGAGGTCCCTATTTTTGCCTTCGATAAATTAGGAAACCCAGCAGAGTTAGCACTTTTGCCTTCAGGAACTATGATTGAGCTAGGCATCAATAAAAACGAATTTGTTCAGGTTCTACAACCCATGGGTGGATGGATAAAAAAAGAATCTATTGAAACTGTAATTCCCTAAATCAAGTTAGTGAGAGCTAGGACTCTGAGTTACCGTTTTCAAAAAATTATCTAATCGTTGAGACAACGGTTCCGAAAGCTCTTGGTCATTTTTAATTAAATCATAATGGCTATCCAGAGCCGATTTAAATGCTGTCATAAAATGCGCCTTCTGTCTTTCCGTCTCTTGAACTTGATTAATGACTTCAGTTAACCATTCTTCTGTTCTCACCCTAATGTCTTGAGCTCTTTCTTCAACTTGTCTAAATAACTTTTCAGCATCTTTGATTCCAGCCTCTTTAATCAGCTCAGATTCTTTTATCGCTTCTTGTCGAATCCGTGCGGTCTCGGTCTCCTTTTGTCTCCAATGAGAAATTTCTGCATTGAGAGACTCAATCTTCTGTAAAAGTTCTTTTTCTCTTTTTTGAACTAGCGTCCAAGCTTTTGCTGTTTTATCTAGAAAAGAAACTACCTCTTCTGGAGAGTATCCCAGCATTACTTTTTTAAATTCTTTATTCTTTAATTCGATAGGTGAAATTTTTTCAGATAAAGCGTCTATTGTTTTGTTTTCCATTATAGTTCTCCTAAAAGAAAGATTACTTACACCAAAATATACCACAGACTAACTCGAGTTAAAAAGAACGATGGCCAAAAAGACAAGTTCCCAGACGCACCATGGTAGCTCCCTCTTGAATCGCAAGAAGATAATCCTCACTAGTCCCCATAGAAAGAATCTCTAGACTATATAAGGGCTGATATTGCTTAAATAGTTGCCCCATCTCTTTAAAATAGACCCTGCGGTCCTCTACGGGATGTATCATGGGGGGAATGGCCATTAGGCCAATCACCTTTAAATTGGGCATGGCCGCTAACCGTTCCAGAAAATCATTAAGTCGTTCAGGAAGAACTCCACTCTTTTGAGGTTCTCGGCCAATATTTACCTCTATCAAAACGTAAACGGCTCGTTGTTTTTTTTCCAAACGAAGATTGAGTTCATGTGCAACTTCCATTCGATCAATGCTTTGAACACAGTGGTACTCAGTTAAGTACTTTACCTTTCGGCTCTGAATATGGCCGATAAAGTGCCATTCTATATTTTCATTATCAATTAACAGTCTAAGCTCATCACCCTCTTGAGCATAATTAACAGCCAGTTTTGTAATCCCCGCTTCAATAGCCTCTTTCACCTTCTCTACAGGCTGATGTTTTGTAACTGCAGCAATCTGAATCTTTCGTCCTTTAGATACCAAGGATATTTGCTCTTTAATCAAAGCAATGTTTTCCGCAATCGACGCCATTTAAGAGAACCATTTCTTAAGTGGAATTCCAGTAAACAAACTCAATTCTATTAAAAATTTTTCCACAGGAAATCCCATTACATTAGTGTAAGACCCTTCTAGTTTTTCAATAAGTAAACTTCCCAATCCCTGGACGGCATAACTACCAGCCTTGTCATAAGGTTCTTTAGTATCTGCATAGTCTGCAATTTGTTCGATAGTTAAGGATTTGAATTTAATTTTTGAAACATCACAAACTTTTTTTTCTCCATATTTCTTGGAGATAAACGCAATCCCAGTCACTACGGTATGCCAATTTCCTGAAAGTTGAGTCAGCATCTTAATCGCATCTTGTTTGCCTTTAGGTTTGCCCATTACCTGCTGCCCTAAAACAACTAAGGTATCTGAGCCAATCAAAATATCGGTTTCCTTAGAAACTAACCCCATTCCACTGCGTGCTTTCAATAAAGAATTAGCCATCGTTATCTCTTCAATATTGATGGCCTCAGCAAGAGCCTCGGTGACCTCGGGATTAATCAGACTGAAGGGAATATTTAAACTCTCTAAAATTTGTCGGCGACGAGGTGACGTAGAGGCTAAAAATAAATGAGGAAGGGGTTGAAGAGTCATAGTGTTTTAAAGCTCGTTTGCCACTTTTGTAACTAAAGTTCCCGCTCGGACTATATGTAAGGAGAAATCCAAGGTCAAATGAAGATTACGTCATTGGAATACCAAATATAAGTTGCTGATAATATGGATGCTTATGTTATTTTGGGGTGTTCAGCCCACCTTCGAGCCGCAGGTTTTGTGATGTAATATGTTCCCTTTTGTGTTATAAGCTGTGTTGCCAAAGCAGGGTAATAAGGAATCATAAAAAATGTATCAATTCAAAGTGGGCGATAACGCAGTTCATTTGTCGCATGGTGTGGGTGTTGTTCGTGCGATTGAAGAAAGAGAATTCAGTCCCGGAATAAAGCAATCTTTCTATATTCTTGAGATACAGGACAATGGAGCCCCTAAAAAGGTGTTTGTCCCTACCGACAACTCTGCTCAACGATTACGACCTATCATTCGAAAAAAAGAGGTCGAAAAAGTTTACGAAATTTTACGAAGAAAAGACACTACAGTTATTGATCACCAAACATGGAATCGACGCTATCGAGAATATATGGAGAAAATCCATACTGGACAAGTACATGAAATTGCTGAAGTATTAAGAGCTCTCTTTATCTTAAAACATGGTAAGGATCTATCCTTTGGTGAGAGAAAGCTATTAGACCAAGCCAAAACACTACTAGTAAAAGAGCTTTCTTTAGCCCAAAACATTCAAGAGTCTGACGTAGAAAAAGAACTTGAAGTCATCTTTGGAACTTAATGGTTACTATTGATGCTATTTTATTGGGAGGTGGGCTAGGCAGTCGCTTTGCTGAAACCTCTCAAGGGCTGAGTTCGGATCTTCCTAAGCAATTTCAGCTTTTGGGTGGAATCCCTGTCTTTATTCATTGTCTCCAGGCATACCTGGACATGGGTATCTTTAGACAGGTGGTGATTACCTCTCCAAGGCCCTATATACAAATTGCTGAGGGCCAAATTGAGAAGTATCTCCGCAATCGCAATCTAACCAAAATTAGAGTGATTGCTGGGGGAGCAAGAAGACAAGACTCCTCTCGTTTAGCTTTACAAGCTCTGGAAGAACTTCAGCCAAGTCCCACACGAGTTTTAATTCATGATGCTTGTCGTCCTTATATTTCTGATGAATTAGCCACTCAGATTAAGCTTTGTCTTTTTGATAGAGCTTACGGAGCTTGGGTACCGGCAATTCCTGTAGTGGACACACTAAAAAGAATTAAAGACCATCAGGTAGTCGAGACGGTCGACCGCTCATTGGTTCATCGAGTTCAGACTCCACAAATTTTTGAATTTAGTTTAATTCGATCTCTAATGGATCGAATTAAAGATCTTACGGAACTTAACTTTACAGATGATGCTTCTCTCTGTGAGTATTATGGAATTCCAGTAGGTGTTTTTAAGGGTGATGTTAGAAACATCAAATTAACCTACGATTTTGAACTAGAAACACTCCAAGGAGTCTTGGCAGAAGCAAAAAGGGTTAAAGTATGCGCACCGGAATCGGCTACGACATTCATCGTTTGATCCCAACCATCAAACCCAAAGGAATTTTATTGGGGGGAATCACTCTTCCCTGTTATTTTTCTGTTCAAGCTCACTCTGATGGAGATGTGCTCTTACATGCTTTAGTTGATGCTTGCTTAGGGGCTCTTGCCTTAGGTGATATCGGACAATGGTTTCCTGATAATGATCCGAAAAATCAAAACAGAAACAGCTCTGAGTTTGTCAAAGAAATCGTTCTGAAAATAAAGGACATGGGTTATGAAGTTAACCAAGTAGACTCAAATATTTTTCTGGAAGAACCTAAAATAGCTCCATATTGTAATGCAATTCGTACTAACATAGCTCAATTACTTGGAACCGAACTTTCTAGTGTCAGTGTCAAAGCTAAAACAATGGAAGGTTTTGGTCCGATAGGCGAACGAAATGCGTTGGCTTCTCAAGTGATTGTGACTCTCAAAGAAATATCTAAGAATGGCACTCGTTCTCACTAATAGTTTAAGCAAGAAAAAAGAGCCCTTCGTTCCTCTTCATTCTCCTATGGTGAAGATGTATGTTTGCGGTCCTACCGTTTATAATTTTGTTCATATTGGTAACGCCAGAGTTTTTGTTTTTTACGATGTAGTGGAACGCTATCTCAAATATATAGGTTATCAAGTCGAACGAGTCATGAATTTCACCGATGTCGATGATAAAATAATTATCAAAGCTACAGAAGAAAAAACCGACTCGCATACTGTTTCAGAACGATACATTGAAGCTTTTTTGACAGACATGATTTCTTTAGGAGTGACTCCCCCGAAAGTAGCACCCAAAGTAACCGATCATATTCCTGAAATTATTAAACTTATTGAAGGGCTTATTGCCAACTCTTCTGCTTATGTTGCAAAGGATGGCGAGGTTTTTTTCTCTATAAGAAATTTTAAAACTTATGGAAAACTTTCTGGAAAGAATATTGACGATCTGATTTCTGGAGCTCGTGTTCAGCCTGATGAGAAAAAGAAAGACCCTCTCGACTTTAGTTTATGGAAGCCTCAAAAATTTCCAACGGAACCTGGATGGGATAGCCCATGGGGAAAAGGTCGACCTGGATGGCATATCGAATGTTCTGCCATGTCGATGAAATATCTTGGAGAGAGTTTTGATATTCACGGTGGAGGAATGGATCTGATTCATCCCCATCACGAAAATGAAATAGCTCAATCTGAGGCTTTCACTAATAAGCCCTTTGCTAAATATTGGATTCACTCCAATATGCTAACTTTTAACGCTGAGAAAATGTCTAAATCTATTGGAAACATTATGCTCACTCGGGATTTCATAAAAAAATACTCAGCAGAGCTTTTACGTTTCTTTTTACTCTCGGGTCACTACCGCTCTACTATCGATTATTCTGAGCAGCACATTCGAGATGTCCAATCGGCACTCCACCGATTTTATACGGCTCTGCATAAAGCAGAGATCACCATTCAAATGCCGAAAGTGCTAGCTCTTAAACCCTCACCCGAAGAGGAAAAGGTAACCCAGTTTGGTAAAACATTTCAAGGCAGGTGGAAAGAGGCCATGGATGAAGATCTAAACACGGCTAAAGTTATCGGCTTGGTATTTGAGTATGTGCGTCTACTTAATGCCTACATCGATAAAAAAGGTTTTAAACCCACCTCACTGACTCAAGAAATTTGTCAGGATTTTGTAACCTCTTTTAAAAGTTTATCCGAAATTTTAAATATTCTAGGAGAATCGCCGTCAGTTTTTTTACTTGGATTGAAACAGTCGGTATTAGATGATCGCGGTATTAAAAAAGAGGATCTGGTGCAAAAAATTAAACTGCGAACTGAAGCCAGAACACAAAAAAACTTTGCTCTCAGTGACACTATTCGAAACGAATTATTAAGTCAGGGAATTGAACTCAGAGATTTTACTGATGGAACCGATTGGGATATCGTATTTAAGAGCTAGTAAGAACTAGCCCCTTGAGACAAGAATAAGGAACGGGTCCCCACACTCTACTATCCACACTCTCTAATCGATTATCTCCCATCACAAAAAAATGCTCAGCTGGAATATCTACGGGACCATAGTTTTGGATGTGTTCTTGATCCTGTTGAATGAGATAGGGCCTATTTCCACTGATCTGCTCAAACTTAATGACAGCTTTGCTCTGAGTTAATTGACGCTGCGGTTTAGAAGGTTCTTGATAGTTAGATAGTTGCCCATTGATATAGAGATCACCTGCTCGAACCTCTAATCTATCACCCGCCACTGCAACGACTCGTTTCACATAAGTTGCACTGTTTCTATCTGGCAAAGTAAAAGCTACTATTTGGGATCGTTTGGGGTAGGAAAATTTAATTATTTCTAAAGCGGAAAATGGAAATCGTAAATTAAAAGCACTCTTTGAAACAAAGACGACCTCTCCACTAGTAAGATTGGGAAACATAGAGTTAGAAGCAATACGATAGTCTTCAACAATGAAAACTCTAACAAATAAGGCAGCACCCGTAGCCACTAAAAATAAATTAAAAAGAAATCGACGATCCTTCAATTCCAACCTCAATCATCAATGGATAGTGCTGCCAAGAAGGCCTCTTGTGGAATCTCAACATTCCCCACCTGTTTCATTCTCTTTTTGCCCTCTTTTTGCTTTTCCAAAAGTTTTCTCTTGCGTGAAATATCACCACCATAACATTTTGCTAATACGTTTTTGCGCAGTGGTGCAATGCGCTCCTTAGCGATAATTTTATTTGCAATGGCGGCTTGAATTACAATTTCAAACATTTGTCGTTCAATCAATTTCTTCATTTTAATGACGAGCTCTCGACCACGGTGATAGGCCTTCTCTCTATGAATAATCCATCCTAGAGCATCTACGGGATCGCCATTCACTAGGAGGTCCATTTTTACAAGATCACTTGTCTCCCAACGAGCGAATTCATAATCTAAACTCGCATATCCTTTGCTCACACTTTTTAATTTATCGTAAAATGACAATACGACTTCATTAAAGGGAATATCGTATTCCAACAAAATTCTTTTAGGCGAGTGATAGTGAAGTTTTGTTTGTGTTCCACGTCTGTCTTCACATAATTTAATTAAATTTCCTAAAAAAGCTTCAGGAGTGTGAATAGTACAATGAACAATAGGCTCTTCAATGTGATCAATCATTTGAAGTGGAGGAAGATCTGAAGGATTTTCAATCTCCTCCATTCCGCCTTTAATATTAAACACTCGATATTTTACTGTCGGAGCCGTCGTCACTAAAGAAATATTAAATTCTCGCTCCAATCGCTCTTGAACGATCTCCATGTGGAGCAATCCTAAAAATCCACAACGGAAACCAAAACCGAGCGCATCGGAAGTTTCAGTTTCAAAGGTAAAGGAGCTGTCATTTAACCCAAGCTTCTCCATAGCTACTTTTAGATTGGGATATTCCGAGCTTTCTACCGGATAAATCCCACTAAAAACCATCGGAGTTACCTCTTTAAATCCTGCTAAAGGCTTACTCGCAGGATGGGAAGCCAAAGTGACAGTATCGCCCACCTTAACATCCCGAATGGTTTTGATATTAGCCGTTAAAAATCCGACCTCTCCTACACCCAACTCTCTGACCTCTTCAGGATGGGGAGTGAAGGTTCCCAACTTCAAAACTTCATGTTCCGTTTTGGAATACATCATTTGGATACGATCATGGGTCTTTAGACTTCCATGCATAATTCGAATTTGAATGACGACTCCCTGATAAGGATCAAACCACGCATCAAAAATTAAGGCCTGTAAGGGACCTTCTGGATTTCCTTTCGGAGGTGGAAAATACTTTACGATTCCCTCTAAAACTTCACTTACGTTTTTTCCCTCTTTCGCACTGATGGAAACAGCGTTTTCAGTTGAGAGACCAATAATCTCCTCAATCTCAGATTTAGCATTTTCAATATCACTGCCAGGAAGATCAATTTTATTCAGAACTGGAAAAATTTCTAAGTGATTATCTAATGCCAAATAAACATTGGCTAGGGTCTGAGCTTCAACCCCTTGAGAAGCATCAACTACTAGAATAGCACCTTCACAAGCCGCTAAACTTCGAGATACTTCATAAACAAAATCGACATGGCCAGGAGTATCGATCAGATTTAAAATGTAATTATTGCCATCTCGTGCAGTAAAATTAAGGCGTGCGGTTTGCGCTTTAATAGTAATTCCACGCTCCCGTTCAATATCAAGCTTATCCATGAACTGCTCACGCATTTCACGCTTACTTAATGCTCCAGTTATTTCAAGAAGCCTATCGGCAAGCGTAGATTTGCCGTGATCGATATGAGCAATAATACTAAAGTTGCGAATTCGTGATGGATCAGTCAAAGTTAAATCAATTGTTATGAGGTTGAGTTAAAACATTTGTTTCATCGCCAAGAAGAGATAATTGCCCAGGCAATTGATTACGATATTTTTCTAAAACCATATCGATTCCTTCTCTAATATATTCAGCAATCGGAACCTTGGTCTTTTGATTTAAAAGCTTCAAATTATCGTTTTGCATCGGTGTAATATAAACTGTTGTCGATATTTTTTTTCTTTCCATATTCCACCCCTTTACTTTACGAAAGTTCACACTACATGACCCTATATAGGTGTCAAACCTCGGGTCAGGAAAACAAAATTCCCTAGAAATCTGTTTATGGCACGACGCATTATTTAAAGTAGGTTCGTAGCTAACTCGGCCAAATGAGATCGTTCCCCTTTAGAAAGTGTAACGTGGCTGGAAATTCCTTCGTTTTTAAATCTTTCCACCACATAAGTCAGACCATTATTGGAGGAATCAATATAGGGATTATCAATTTGATAACAATCACCGGTAAGAACGACCTTAGTTCCCTCACCTGCTCTGGTGATGATCGTTTTAATTTCATGGGGAGTTAAATTTTGAGCCTCATCCACTATTAAATATTGATATGCCAAACTTCTACCGCGAATATAGGTGAGAGGCTCGATTTGTAACATCCCTTGATTGATAAGTTCCTGCCAGGCTCTTCTTGTAGGTCTCTTTTGTGTTTTTTCACCGCCAGAGAATGAAACGATGTAATCCACGTTATCAAAGATAGGCTGCATCCATGGATTTAACTTGTCCGCAATCTCCCCTGGAAGATAACCGATATCCTTTCCCAAAGGAAAAATAGGACGAGACACTAATAGTTTTTGATATTTTCCTTCATCGATCGTTTTTTGTAATCCACAGGCTAATGCCAAAAGAGTTTTTCCAGTTCCGGCTTTACCCACCAAACTGACTAAACTAATCGAGTCATCCAGTAGTGCATCCAATACAAAAGCCTGCTCCACATTTCTGGGTTTTATTCCCCAGACCCCTTGATCTGGAACCTTTAAAGGAATGATCTCCTGTTCGGTTGCCGCATATCGACCCGCTGCAAAATGATTGGGATCATGCTGATCTCTTAAAACTACATAAGCATTGGGTAAAATTCCCTTCTCATGAAAAGGAAATCTCTTTTGCGATAAAAAATTTTCAACGACATCAGCTGGAACATCAAAAGTACTAATCCCAGTATATAACTCCTCTAAAGTCACTCGAGAGGGTTCGTAATCAACCGAAACCACGCCAAGCGCATCTGCTTTAACTCGTAAATTCACGTCCTTGGTTACAAAAACTACAGCAGCATTGGGCTTATCTTGCTTAATTTTTAAAGCTACAGACAGAATTTTATGATCATTTTTCTCAGAACTAAAATCTGCGGGAAGACATTTTTCCGATTCTTTAAAGAGATCAATAATTAGAGTTCCTCGTTTACCAACTTCAACTCCGTTGGCAAGAGAACCTCGTTTTCTAATTTCATCTAAGTAACGAGCGAAATGTCTCGCATTTCGTCCCGTTTCGGTAAGATCCTTCTTAAAACGATCCATCTCTTCTAGTGTTGTAATCGGGACTACGACAATATTATCGTCGAATTTAAAAATACATTGCGGATCATAAAGAATAACGCTCGTATCTAAAACGAATGTTTTTTTCAATGTAAAATTATCCTTGTTACGTCGTTAAATAATGTGAGACCTACTAACATTAAAATAAAAACCATTCCAATTTGATTGGCAACTTCCATGGTTCTGATTGAAACCGGTTTTCCCTTAATCGCCTCAAGAATAAAAAATAAAAGGTGACCACCATCTAATACAGGAATTGGAAATAGGTTTAAGAGAAACAAATTAATACTAATAAGTGCCATCATTTGCAGAAATGGAATAATTCCGGCATCCAAACTTTTTCCAGCTACAGAAGCTATTAGAACCGGCCCACCTAAATTCTTTGCAGAAATTTTGCCAGTCGCAAGTTTTACTAAACTGATTACCATTTTTCTCGCTAATTCATTTGTCTCATGAAAAGCATGCTTTACTAGCGCAATGGGCTCTCGAATTTTAAATACCGTGTAATCGGGTTCATGATAAATAGCCCAAGGGGAAAGACCTATCATGTACTTTTTAATTTTTTTACCAGAGATGGGATCCTCTTGGCTTGTCTCTGAGGGTTTTAAGTTTAAGATCACTAATTTTCCATCGCGTTCAATGGTTAATTTTGCGTCCTGGCCTTGGCCACCTTGAGATTGTATATAATCTACAATTCCCTCAAAATTATAAACTGTAACGTCACCTAATTTTTCAATGCGATCACCTACTTTAAGGCCCCCTTTTTCTGCAGGAGAACCGGCACTCAACTGTCGCACAAAAAGTTCAGATGGATAAATTCCCAGTAAAGTAGCTACACCAAAAACAGAAACTACTTTCGGTTGCTTAGGAAGATTTAAAGAAACCGTTTGTTCTGGAACCTCTTTGATCTCTAAGTTCGGTTTTCTTTTATAACTTATAACAATGGGTTTGTTATCTGCCCATATTGAACTTAACGTATCAGCGATGTCCTCAAAGACTAAAATGGGTTTGTTTTCAATTTTAGTAATGGTATCTCCGGTACGAAGCCCAGCTATATAGGCCACCGAGTTGGGATCCGATATTCCCGCTACGGGCTCCGAAGGATTAGGAGTAATACCTTTAATTCCACCAGTCTCTTCATCCTCTCCGTAAGCATTTTTTAAATGAACCTTTGAAACTTCAATAGGCACTCTGAGTTCTTGGGAACCTCGTTCAAGTTTCAACTCAACCTTTTGTCCTGCTAAAGGTCTCAACGTGTCTTCAATTTCAATCCAATGAGATATTTTTTTCCCATTTATTTCGATTATATTATCTTTAGCGCGTAGCCCAGCTTCCCATGAAGGACTGTGAATAGCCACATTACCAATTCGAGTTGCCACCATGGGTTGACCCGCAAAAAACACAACCGTAAAAAGAACATAAGCTAAAAGTAAATTAGCGGTTGGACC
The DNA here is from genome assembly GCA_009692515.1 of Bdellovibrionales bacterium. Lineage (GTDB taxonomy): Bacteria > Bdellovibrionota > FAC87 > UBA2466 > UBA2466 > UBA2466. Next base: position 50,981 of record SHZA01000003.1, on the reverse strand, counting down.
CGCCGCCACAATGCAAAAGCGTTTGTATAATTGTTGTGTGCAAAATGCTCGCTCTGCTTCACTAGCCGGAACTCCCTTGTAAGGATCATCTCCCATTAACTTAACGTAACCACCAAAAGGAATAATCGAAAGACAGTATTGGGTCTCTCCCATTTGCCGACTGAATATTTTTTTGCCAAATCCGAGTGAAAAAACTTCAACCTTAACTCCGAACAATTTAGCCACCGTATAATGTCCAAGTTCGTGAAAAAAGATAAGTCCGCCTAGAAGAATTACGACGCCGATGATAGATGTGAGCACTTAAGAGTACCTCCTAAAAGGAATAAAGAGAGCTGAAGGGTATCTTATTATAAATAATTTGATTTGCCAAAACTTCATCAGCACAAAACAAAGTTTAACCAACCTCTAACAATCGCAACGCGTCTAAGACCTCGCCAATATTAAAAGGCCTTGTCTCGGGTCAATTGGTCTAAAGCGATGACCTCTTCGAAAGTTGTAAGTGAAGTATTTTCATGAGCGCGAAGTTGTTTCTCAATGAATGTAGGAATTTCAGAAAATCTGATTTTCTTATTTAAAAAAGCATCTACAGCTATTTCATTAGCCGCATTCAGAACGACTAAGTAACTAGGGCCCGCCAGTAGGGCCTCTCTAGCTAAACGCAAGCATGGAAAACGCTTCAAATCGGGTTCGAAAAACTCTAAGTTTGCCATCTCTTTTAATGTTAACTTAGGAATTACAGAGTCTAATCGATCAGGGTATTTCATGGCGTAACCAATCGAAGATTTCATGTCGGGTTTGGTCAACTGGGCAATACAAGAGGCATCTTTAAACCATACAGCTCCATGCACGATACTTTGGGGATGAACCCAAACTTCGATCTCTTTTTCTGGAAAATCAAAAAGAAAATGAGCTTCAATTACCTCTAAGCCCTTATTCATCATGGTTGCAGAATCCACAGAAATTTTAGGCCCCATTTTCCAATTGGGATGAGCCACAGCAAAGGCCGGGGTCACATCCTCTAGAGCCATTTCGGGATGTTTGAGAAGGGGACCTCCACTAGCCGTTAATACAATAGAACCAATCTCTTCACGGCGTCTTCCCATCAAAACTTGATAAACAGCATTGTGTTCACTATCGACAGGAACACAAACCGCTTTTGAATTTGCAATCTCTTTTTTTAATAGTGTTCCCGCCACTACGAGAGACTCTTTATTAGCAAGTCCCACAATTTTACAATGACGCAAAGCCTGCACTGTGGGCTCTAATCCTGCAAATCCGACAACGCCCACAATAGCCACGTCAATAGACTCAGTCTGCAAACAGGCTGAGATTCCTTCTCTTCCGGAGAAAAACTTTACTTCAGGAAATCTTTTTTTCAGTTCGGGAATAGATTCATAAGCTTCGATAGAAACTACCGAGGGACGATATTTTTCAATTTGAGGAATGAGTTTTTCAATGTTTTTTGCACAGGATAAAGAGACCACCCTAAATTGCCCTGGATATTTATCTACAATTTGTAACGTATAGTTACCTATAGTTCCTGTACTACCCAACACGGCTACTGTTCGACTAATCATTTTATATTTTCTCCAAAACTCTGGTCACATAAAAATAAAAAATAGGCGCTGAAAAGGCGAGACCATCAACTCTATCTAAGATGCCACCATGCCCGGGTAAAAAAGAGCCAGAGTCTTTTTGTCCTTGGCTTCTTTTTAATACAGACTCAAAAAGATCTCCCAACTGAGCAAGAATACTAATGATAGGAGTTATAGCTAGTAACCTTAATACAAAACGACTTTCAATAACTCCACCATAAAACCACTTGACCCATACCATTGAAACAATGAGCGAAACTACAATCGCCGCAATCGAACCTTCGACCGTTTTTTTAGGACTCACCTTCGCAGCCAAAAGTCTTTTTCCCCATTTTTTCCCTACGAAATAGGCGGCGGTGTCTCCCATAAATACCAAAAGGAAAAGTAAAAATAGGTAATCTTTTCCATTTCCTGGAATTTCTAAAATAGGAATTAAAAATCCAAATAAACCAGAAATGTAAATACAGCCTACCAACTCGACAGAAAAGTGCTGTACCACCTCCTTCATCGTTTGATTAGCCGCGGACCCTACTACGTTAACAATAGCAAGAAGGACATAAAAGCTACCAAACAAGACAAAGGTAAAATCCAGGCTTTGTCGTAATGACATCAGAATCAAAAGAATCATCGCAGAAAGAGCAGATTGGCGATAGAGAGATGCTTTTTCAAAAAATAGTTTATCAAACTCCAAATAACTTAAGACAGAACACACCGCAATAGCGCATATTGCGGCCTCGATAGGGGCCCAATAAATAAGAGCAATTAACAAAACAGCAGCAATACTACCTGTAATAATTCTTGTTTTCATAAGAGCCCAAATTGAGAGGAGGGTGTGGTGCCACTCACCTGCTCGGAAGTTTTACCAAATCTTCTTTGTTTGGTACCAAACTCTTTAACCGCTTCATGAAGGCACTGGATTGTAAATTCAGGCCAATATTTATCGATTACCACTATTTCACTATAAGCGACCTCCCAGATTAAAAAATTACTAATTCTAGAATCTCCGCCTGTTCGAATCATCAAATCTGGATCGGGAAAGTGCGGATGATAAAGATAGGTTCGAAACAAATCTTCGTTAATTTCAGTTAAAGAGATTTTACCTAATTGGACATCTAAAAACATTTTTTTGGTCGCATCTAAAATTTCTTGGCGTCCGCCGTAGGATAAGGCCAAACTTAAGGTCATTTTGGGGTCGGGCCGATCTGTAAATTTTTTAACACGATCTAATTCTTTATTAACAAAAGCCGGTAGCCGCTCCAGGGTCCCTTGACACTCTAGCTTAATTCCATTCTTTAAAAGTTTCTTATCCATGATTTTGAGGTTTTGAACTAGCAACCTCATCAGCATGTTAACTTCACTCTTGGGACGTTCCCAATTTTCCGTGGAAAAGGTGTAAAGAGTTAAAAATTCAACACCTAGTTCTGCACACTCGGTGACAATTTCATCGACCCGTTTCGCCCCTTCTCGATGTCCCGCAATCCGAAGCTCTCCTCGAGACTGAGCCCATCGGCCATTACCGTCCATAATAATTGCAATGTGTTTTGGAATTTTTGAGACAGAGGTCCCTATCTCTTTTGGAGTACTAGTGGCTTTCTTCTGTCGAAGCCAGCTCATCAGAGAGTCATGACCTCTTTAGCTTTAGCATCAATTAACTTGTCTACCTCTGCCACATTGTGGTCGGTAGTTTTTTGAACTTCATCTTGTTGACGCTTTAATTCATCTTCCGAAAGGCCTGAATCTTTTTTTAGGATTTCCATCGCATCTCGGCGGGTATTTCTGACTGAGACCTTAGCATCTTCGCCCTCTTTTTTTATCTGTTTTACAAACTCTTTCCGACGTTCTTCGGTCAGAGCAGGTAATGATAAACGAATAATTTTTCCATCATTCATCGGGGTCAGTCCCACATTTGCGGCTAAAATTCCCTTTTCAATTTCCTGAAATAGGCTTCGGTCCCAAGGCTGAATGGTAATAGTTCTAGCATCTGGAATTGAAATAGCCGCCACCTCTTTTAAGCCCATCGTACTTCCATAAACCTCAACTCGAACACTTTCGACCATCGCAGAGGAGGCTCGACCCACTCGCATTTTAGAAAACTCAATTTTTAAATGTTCGACAGATTTTTCCATCTGCTTTTTAATATCGACTAAAGAGTTACTCACTTTTCTCTCCTGACAAAGGTTCCAAGTTCTTCCCCTGAAACGACTCGTTTCAAGTTTCCTGGAATATTCAAGTTAAAAACTAAAATAGCCAAGTTGTTATCCATACATAAAGAGATCGCTGTAGAATCCATTACCTTTAGATTATTCTTTAAAACTTCAATATAGTCTAACTCTTTAAACATAACAGCATTTGGATTTATTTCGGGGTCGGAATCATAAACCCCATCGACTCGAGTTGCTTTCATTAAGATATCGGCGCCAATTTCCATGGCCCTTAAGGAGGCTGCGGTGTCGGTAGTAAAGAAAGGATTCCCGGTTCCTGCAGCAAAAATAACCACTCTCTTTTTCTCTAAATGACGAATCGCTCTTCGACGAATATAGGGCTCAGCCACTTGGCTCATACCAATGGCAGACATGACTCGTGTGTAGACGTTTCTTTTTTCAAGGCAATCTTGGAGAGCCATGCTGTTGATGACCGTCGCGAGCATTCCCATGTAATCACTGGAGGTTCGGTCCATGCCTTGAGCCGTACCCGCAATACCTCTGAAGATATTACCGCCACCGACAACGATCGCAATTTCAGTTCCTAAACCATGAATCGATTTAATCTCTTCTGCAATCCGCTCAATAGTATCGTGATTAATACCAAAACCCTTATCACCGGCAAGTGCTTCGCCACTGAGTTTTAGTAAGATTCTTTTATAATGAGGTGCTTGCTTGACCACGACTCACTCCGCTTTAGTTGATTCTCCAAGTTGGTAGCGTTCATATCGTTTGATAGATATGTTTTCACCCAATTTAGCCACCTGAGACTTCACTAAGTTTTCAATGGTTTGGTCCGGATCACGAACGTACCGTTGGTTAACTAAACAATTCTCCTCAAAGAATTTATTAATTTTACCTTCGATTATTTTATCAATCACAGGTCCTTTTTTTCCAGAATCTTCTGCCTGTTTTCGGAAAATGGACTGCTCCGATTCGATATCCTTTGCTGGAACCGCCTCTTTATTCAAATAGCGCGGATTGGCTGCAGCAATATGCATCGCCACGTTGCGAACAAATTCTTGGAATTCATCCGTGCGAGCTACGAAGTCGGTCTCACAATTGACCTCAATAAGTACGCCAATTTTACCTTCACCGTGAATATAGGCAAGGACGCGACCTTCATTAGCCTCTCTACCTGCTTTTTTAGAGGCTGAGGCTAAACCTTTTTCACGCAAAAAAATGATAGCTTTTTCTATGTTATTGTCTGAATTGGCTAACGCCTTTTTGCAATCCATGAAACCAGCTCCGGTTTTATCCCGGAGCTCTTTTACTAAAGTTGCTTCTGTCACAAAAAACTCCCTTTTAATTACCAGTTATTTCTTAGACTTTTCAGTGGAGGTCTCTACTTCTGTTTCCACCTCTACGTCTACGATAGCTGCGGCCTCTGCTTCCTCTTCAGTAAGGATGCCTTCAGCGCGGTAATCAATTTCTGTAGGAATATTTTTTATTCCAGGTCGTTTAACTCTTTCAACCACTGGACCTGCAGGAGCTTTGGGTTGCGCTGTAGGCGCGACATTAGTCTGAGCTGCTTGTATAGTTGCTGGAGTCATTGAACGCATTTTTTGTTCAAAAACTACCGCCCCTTCTAAGCAAGCATCTGCAATCAAGTTAGCAAAAAGGGTGACCGATTTAATCGCATCATCATTTCCTGGAATAATAAAATCAACTCGGTCGGGATCACAATTGGTATCCACAACAGCTACCACTGGAATTCCTAAACGATTAGCTTCACAAACCGAAATATTTTCCATTTCAGGATCAATAACGAATAAAGCAGCAGGTAAAGAGCGCATGTTTCTAACTCCACCCAAACTTAATTCTAGTTTTTTACGCTTACGCTCTAAAACTACGACCTCTTTTTTAGGAAGAGCTTCGTATGTGCCATCGGTTTTCCAAAGTTCTAATTGCTCTAAACGTTCGACACCCTGACGAATGGTTTGAAAATTAGTTAAAGTTCCGCCCAACCAACGTTCTGTCACGCAAGGCATTCCTGCTTTATCGGCAGCGTCTCTTACAATTTGTTTTCCTTGTTTTTTGGTGGCAACAAAAAGGACCTTTCCACCTTCAGCAACTGTGTTTTTGACGTAAGTACAGGCTTCGCGAGCATGTTTTACAGTTTTTTCGAGATCGATAATATAGATCCCATTTCGGGGAGCAAAGATGAAGGGTTTCATCTTAGGGTTCCACCGATGAGTCTGATGACCAAAATGGACGCCAGCCTCCAACATGTTTTTCATAGAAATTTCAGGCATTTTTTTCTCCGGTTTTTCCTCCGCCCCTATTTGGCTATTGCGAACCAACCGCAACAGACCAGAGTTAATGGGAAGGGCGTGTGTATTAGCTTGCTGGTTTACAACGCTTTTCTAGGTTGGGCAAGGGAAAACATATTTGAAATTTAGTACTTAGCCGAAAATAACGTTCTTTTTATAAGACTAAGGCCAGGCTATCAGGGAATGAAAAATGGGTGTAAACTTGGATTCTCATGTTGCAACCCGATTTTCATGCTCAAATTAAGGACTGGCCGAAGGATCCGGGTGTTTATTTGATGAGAGATGACTCTCAGCGAATTCTATACGTAGGCAAAGCTAAAAATCTAAAGAATCGAATTCGATCCTACTTTCAGAAAGCTGAAACTCTATCTAAAAAAACGCGGGTTTTGGTTAAACGAATTGCTTCGATCGAATTCCAGGTAACTCAAACAGAATTAGAGGCCCTCCTTTTAGAGTGCAATCTCATCAAAAAATATCGCCCTCGGTATAATATTCGGCTTAAGGACGATAAAAGTTACCCTTATGTAGTCTTAGATTTCAGCCATCCCTTTCCTTTATTTCGTACCACCCGAAAAATCTCTAATGAACCGCATCTGAGATATTTTGGCCCTTTTAGTGGTGGGGTTCATGAAATAGGAAGATTTCTATTAAAAACCTTTCAAATTCGCGATTGCTCAGACAGTAAATTTAAAAACAGAACTCGTCCCTGTCTAAATTATGAAATTGGAATTTGTACGGCGCCTTGTGTGGATTACGTCGATCAAGAGACCTATGGAAAACAGGTTCAAGAGGCCATTCTCTTTCTTAAAGGAAAAAAACGGGAACTGGTGGCCGACCTAAAAACACAGATGCAAGAGGCCTCAGATAAGCTTGAATATGAAAGAGCCAAAACTTTGAGAGATAAAATACTTGCTGTAGAAAAAATTACTGCAAAACAAGGAGCTGTTCTTACTGAAAAACAGCAGGATATTGATATCATCGGTATTTATCCCGGCGCAGAGGACCTCTCGATTGCGGTTCTTTTTATTCGCTCAGGATTTTTGATAGGGCGAAGAGTAGAAAAGGTGGCACTTACCTTAGATTCCATTGAAGAAACCATGCGGACTTTTTTAGAACAATTCTATACGGTATCTTTAATTCCTAATGAAGTATGGCTTGCTCAAGATTTTCCAGATCGAATCACCGTTGAATGTTTTTTAGCGCACCGAGCGGAACACCCTGTGAAAATTCGGGTTCCTAAAACGGAACCATCGCTTCGATTATTAGGAATGGCTTATGAAAATGCTAAACTAATTTACCATGCTGACAGTCACAAAAATAAAACTTCAGCGAGCCAACAACTTCAGGAGATTTTAGGTTTAGCTGAAATACCGCATACCATTGAAGGGGTAGACTGTTCAAACATTCAGGGAACTAATCCTGCCGTCGCCTTAGTACATTTCTCCGACGAGAAACCGCTAAAAAGTTCTTACCGTATTTACTACCCTAAAACGGTCGAGGGGCCCAATGATTATGCCATGATTTATGAAGCCGTTTTGCGACGCCTATCTAAACCAGATCATCCTCCTCCCGATCTTTTTCTAATCGATGGCGGAAAAGGACAATTACAATCGGCTTTAAAGGCTATGGATGAATTGAGATTAACAATTCCAGTTTGTTCACTTGCCAAATCTCGAACAGAAAGTGCTTTCACTCGAAAAGAGATTACTAAGTCCGAGGAAAGAATATTCGTTCCTAATCGAAAGAATCCTATCCTTTTAAAAGAGGGCCATCCCGCTCTGCGGTTACTTCAACAGGTAAGAGACGAAGCTCATCGATTTTCCGTCAGAAGCCATCAGACTAGAAGAAAAAATAAAATGATGAATGACTCCCCTCTTACAGAAGCCAAGGGAATTGGACCCAAAACGCGAGAAAAACTACTTAAACATTTTGGAAGTATTGAGGCCTTAAAAGAGGCTACCGTTGAAACCTTAGAAAAACTAGGAGTCAAACCTTCGGTAGCGCTATCGCTTTTAGAAAAACTGCATGAAACCTCCTACAAAGATGAAATATCATCCCGTAAAAGTGAAGAATAGAGGATCGCTTGTGGGAGATCTCTTTACTTTTTCTATTGGGACTAAACTACCCCTGAAATCTTCGCACCCCTTCACGGTTTTTACGGTCTTGATTAAGGCCCTTCCAGAAGGAGTTGACGCCATCAAGCATTTCTTTCGCTCCATGAAAAAATTTGTCCTCATTCAATTCAATTGAGAAAAACTCCTCTTCTAGTTCATCCCAAGTATGAGCGGCATGCTGGTCTTCTACCTTGTCGTGCCAATTGAAAAAGGCTAAGGGCAATTTGGGACATTCTCTTTCTTTGAAAGCATGAAGCCCTTTGATCAACTCTTTCCAAAATCCTGCAGCGGCCCAATTTTCGACAGCAAAACTAGCACCTAATCCCACTTGAGTATCTTCAGAACCATAAAGTCTACAAAGCTCATCACAGAAAAATAAGGTTGATTCGGTACCGTGACGACGTTTACCTACATCATTAAAAGTTAAACCCACATGAGAAATCATTCTAAGCATCCACTCAAAATGGGCCGCTCTAAAATAAAAGGCGCCGCCATCTACAGTGCCCTCTTCTTGAACAATATCTTCCTCAAGATCTGAGGAAGAATTAGGGTCAGACTGTTTTTTTGTGGGCTTAAAAACAACACCTAACTCATTCATTAAAATTTGTTTTGAGGTATGCATCGCCTCTAGGCTTGGTGCATTAATAGTTTTTTTCAATTGAGCTTCTATAAAAAGATTTGAAAACACTGAAAATTGAACCAAAAAGTGACACACATCCTCTTTATCTATCCGTCCCTTTTCAAACCACTGACAAAACTGATTACTCGTAATGACCTCGTGGGGAAGAATTTCTCGCTTAATTCGCTCTAAAAGCTTGTGATATTGGTCCACTTTACTTTGAGAGATCTCTCCACTTTTTACCTTTTTTAAAATCTCTTCTGAAACGGTCTTTGGGGGTTGCATATTACCTCTTCTTCGAATCAAAATGGCTTGTTAATCCACGCCAAGAACCTAAATAGTCCTTCTGTCGACGAGGAGTCGACAGCGCAAACGGGGTGGGTCTCAATACCTGGTTAGTTTCAAACATAAAAGCTAGCGTCTGCCCTAAATACTGAGGAGTCAGAGGCGATTCCGTTCCCATTTTAAAGGCTTCGGTATCGGGGCCATGACCCGACATCATATTGTGAATACTCATTCCACCGGGATTAAACCCCTCACCCTTAGCCTCATACTTACCAAAAATGAGTCCCATAAACTCACTCATATAATTTCTATGATAATAGGGAGGGCGAAACGTATTTTCAGCCACCATCCAACGAGAAGGGAAAATAACAAAATCTACATTAGCGATTCCCGGCACAAAACTGGGCGATGTGAGTACGGTAAAAATAGAGGGATCCGGATGATCAAAACTCACAGTATTGATCGTGTTAAATAAACTTAAATCATATTTATAGGGGGCATAATTTCCACTCCAAGCCACCACATCTAAGGGTGAGTGAGCGATTTTGGCCTCCCAAAGGATTCCTTGAAACTTAGTGACCAATTTAAAATTTCCAGTTCGATCTTCGTAAGCCGCTATTGGCGTTAAAAAATGGCGTGGATTGGCAAGCCCATTAGCTCCGATGGCGCCTAACGAAGGCAATCGGAAATTAGCTCCATAATTTTCACATAAATAACCTTGAGCTGAAACTCCTAAAGGAGAGACTTGAAATCGCATTCCACGGGGAATAACTGCAATGTCTCCCGGCTTAATCGAAAGAATGCCACATTCTGTATTAATTTTAACTTCGCCAAAACTTGGAATAAATAATAACTCACCGTCTGCATTATAAAAAAACCGATCTGTCATGGGTTTATTGGTAAAATACAAATGAGCTGCACACCCGGAGTTTTGAGATACATTTCCATTGCCTGCTATCGTAATTAAACCGTCTATAAAATCGGTGGGCTCGGTAGGGCAGATCATCGGATCCCATCTCATTTGATTAGGCGATGGGTTTTCTTCTTCAAAAGGACCACTTTTTAACAAACCATGTTTTAAGGGCTCGAAAGCTTCGTGTAAAACAGAGGGACGAATTCGGTATAACCAAGTTTTTTGATTTTCATGGCGCGGCGCTGTAAATGAGGAGCCACTTAGCTGCTCCGCATACAAACCATACGGGGGTTTTTGCGGAGAGTTTTGACCTCTAGGTAAGGCATCGGTCAAGGCTTCGGTGTCAAAACAGTTACCTAACCCACTTTGATATTTGAATTCCACAGACATATTTAATACATTATTAAACCACTTCTCAATTTTGTCATCTGATTTGGAAGTGTTTAAAAAATATAGATTGTCTCGTTGACAGCCCACATCGAGAAGTTTATTTTTTAAGACTTAAATACGGTGAAGATATTGGTATGTTTAAAATAAACAGTGGGCTTATTTGAGGTTCACGTTGTTTGAATTCTCCAAATAATTTCAACTAAGAGGAAGACATTAGAATGGAACACCCTCATTACGGATTCTGGCTACCCCCCAATATTTCTACGAATGGGGCTGAAATCGATAATCTTATTTCGGTTTTACATTGGTTTATGGCTGTGCTTTTTGTCGGATGGGCCGTTTATTTGGTTTATTGCTTAGTTCGATTTAGAGAACGACCTGGGCACGAAGCGGATATTTCTGGATCGGCCCATTTTTCCCTCCCTAAATACGTTGAAATTGGGATTATTATTTTCGAAGCCATTTCACTGATCTTTTTCTCATTTCCTATTTGGTCTAAGGTCAAAAAAGATTTTCCAAATGAAGCAGAGGCGTTGGTAGTTAGAGTTACAGCAGAACAATTTGCCTGGACCGTTCATTATGCAGGAAAAGATGGAAAGTTTGGACAATTAAAGATCGAACTTATTGATGGCACCAATCCTGTAGGTCTTGACCGAGAAGATCCTAATGGTAAAGACGATATCCTAAGTCCAAACACCTTAAATATTCCTGTTAATAAACCCATTATTGCTAAACTTGCTTCTAAAGATGTGATTCATAATTTCTTTTTGCCGGTTATGAGAGTTAAGCAGGACATTATTCCAGGAATGACCGTTCCCGTTTGGTTTCAGGCCACTCAAACAGGAAAATTTGAAATTGGCTGTGCTCAACTTTGTGGTGTGGGTCACACGCAAATGCGAGGATTCTTCAACGTCATGTCTCAAGAAGAGTTTGAAGCTTGGTACCAAGAAGAGGAAAAAAGTTTGTTAGCTAGTTCTACTGAACCGATATCTGGTAAAACTTTGAAAATCGCAAAAATTCAAACTATTAAAGAGAGTAAATAAATGTCACAAGATACACACAACCACTCACATGGACATGATCACAGTCACTCTGTCGGTCATGAATTGCCCTTCTGGCGGAAATATATTTTTTCCACCGATCACAAAGTGATTGGTCTTCAATACGGAATCACCGCTGTTTTTTTCCTACTGTTTGGATTTGGTTTGATGTTGCTCATGCGATGGCAGTTGGCCTTTCCAAAACAGGCGATTCCTCTAATCGGAAAGCTGTTTACTGAAGACGGAGTGCTAAGCCCAGAACTGTATAATCAGTTTGGAGCTATGCATGGAACTATCATGGTATTTCTTGGTGTAGTGCCTTTAGGGGTTGGCGCTTTTGGTAACTACCTATTGCCTTTGCAAGTAGGCGCTCAGGATATGGCCTTTCCAAAATTGAACCTGCTGAGTTACTGGGTTTATTTTATCGGTGGCGTGATCATGTTAGCTAGCTTTTTTAGTCCTAATGGGGCTGCAGCTTCGGGTTGGACCTCCTATCCTCCTCTTTCTGTAGTAGCAGATAATGGCCAAACTTTTTGGTTGATTGGAATGGTTTTTTTAATTACCTCCTCGTTATTGGGGTCGGTTAATACTATTGTGACCGCCATTCAGTTAAGAGTTAAGGGACTTTCCTTTATGCGATGGCCAGTATTGGTCTGGGCTCAGGTAGTGACCGCCTTTTTACTTCTCTTGGCCTTTCCTCCACTAGAAGCTGCTGGCGTTCTACAATTGATGGATCGTTTAGCGGGAACTAGTTTCTTCCTACCCTCTGGATTAGTTGTGAGTGGTGAAGCCTTAAAAGTAAGTGGCGGTGGAAATCCAATTCTCTGGCAACATCTTTTCTGGTTTTTAGCTCACCCTGAAGTTTACGTATTAATTTTACCTGCAGTGGGAATTGTAGGAGAGATTATTGCCGTGAATACGAAAAAACCTCTTTATGGCTATAAGACTTTAATTTACTCAATTATATTTTTAGGATTCATGTCCTTTATCGTTTGGGCTCATCATATGTTTATGACTGGAATGGGAGTGACCATGAGCACATTCTTCCAAGCCACTACGATGATTATTTCAGTCCCTTCGATTATTATTTTAACAACCTATCTGTTAACTTTATGGGGATCTTCAATTCGCTACACGGTGCCAATGTTATTTGCAATCGCATTTTTACCGATGTTTGCCATTGGTGGCTTAACCGGTCTTCCCTTGGGATTAACCGCTTCGGATATTCATCTACATGATACCTATTATGTGATTGGCCATTTCCATTATGTGGTAGCTCCGGGAAGCTTGTTTGCCTTGATGGCGGGTGTTTATCATTGGTACCCTAAAATCACCGGCAGATTCATGAGCGATACACTTGGAAAAATTCATTTCTGGTTATCTGTAGTCGCAATTAACGGAGTCTTCATGCCGATGTTTTTCATGGGAATGGCTGGAGTGTCTCGTCGTCTTTATGACCAAACAATCTATGCTCACGGGGCTGCAGCGCAGCCTTTAAATGTCTTTATGTCCTATTGTGCTTGGGCTTTAGCCGTAGCTCAATTGCCTTTTCTTTACAATATGGCGACCAGTTGGAAGTGGGGCAAAAAAATTGAGTCGAATAATCCTTGGGGGGGTACGACTTTGGAATGGGCCACAGCCTCTCCTCCGCCTCACGAGAACTTCACCACCCCTGTGGAAGTTTTTAGAGGTCCTTATGAGTATTCTTCAAATAAAAAACCTTTACCGCAGTTTGTTCAGGAGGCGTGATGTCAGTTATTATCCCTTATATCGATAAACCCAATCCAGTGACCGGTGTTACTAATGCAAAGCTTGGGATCTGGTTATTTTTGGCCTCTGAAGTAATGTTGTTTGGAGCGTTATTCTCCACACTTATCATTCTCAGAAGTTCAGCCACAGATTGGCCAGCCCATGGTTCAGATGTTCTTAATGTGCCTTTAGCTACGCTAAATACGGTGTTTCTAATCACATCAAGCGTAACGATTGTTCTCTCTTGGGCATCATTAAAGATGAAAAATTTAATGAAGTTTAAACTCCACATGGGTTTAACCGTACTGCTTTCCTTTGGTTTCTTAATCATTAAATACTTTGAGTACAGTAGTAAGTTTCACCACGAGCATTACCCTTCAACTAGTACTTTTTATGCAGTTTACTTCACGATGACAGGGCTTCACGGACTTCATGTGATCGGTGGCATCATCACCAATCTTTATCTGATGGGGCCTGGTAGTAAGATGTGGAAAACAGAGCCAGAGAGATTTACGGGTCGCATTGAATGTGCAGGCCTTTACTGGCATTTTGTCGACTTAGTTTGGATCTTTTTATTCCCAGCTTTATATCTTTTATAATTTAAAACAGCCGAAGGAGAAATCAACATGAGTCACGGTGAAATGACGGTAGAAGAAGTGAAGAAGCACCTTAGGGGCTATTACGTTGTTTTTGGAGCGCTTCTTTGTTTGACTATTATTACAGTTGCTATCTCCTACCTGCACCTTCCTATCCATTTAGCTATTTTACTGGCGATGGCGGTAGCAAGTGTCAAAGGTGGCTTAGTTGCAGCCTACTTCATGCACTTAATCTCTGAGAAAAAGATTATTTATTCCATGTTGTGGCTTACCTTAATTCTGTTTATATTCTTAATGTTGATTCCTATTTTTACTCTTCATGGGTATAAATAGATCCAATAAAAGGGATGGTAGTTTATGTCTCTAAAAGCGTTTCACACCTTTTTTATCGTCGTCTGTTTTATCTTTTCAACCTGTTTTGGTGGGTGGTGTGTTTCACAATACGTTGCCACTGAAGGCTGGGAAATGTTGGCAATGGCCTTTGGATCATTTCTAACGGCGACTTCACTTGCTTTTTACCTTATTTGGTTCTTAAAAAAATATAAAGCAGTTGGATTTTTAGCCATCGCCTATTGTCTATTTGGGAGTTCTCAAAAGGCATGGGCCTGTGCGGTTTGCTTCGGAGATCCTAATTCTCCTATGGTGCAAAGTGTGAATTCAGGGGTGTGGTTTCTTCTTGCAGTGATTAGTAGTGTTTTAGTGGGTTTTGCCTGTTTATTTCTTTTTTGGCAAAAACGGGCAGCTCAGATTCAATTTTAAAATAAATAGGAGGCCTCTAGCATGGCCCCAGAGTAGGCTGGTGCCTGGCGGCAAACTCCCCCCGCACATTGAGCTCCTCCACTAGTCTCGCCGATAAACGCCCGAGAAGAGAGTGAACCTTTCTTATAAGAGGCTCCAAGATTAAAAAATTCTTTTCCTAATTCCAAATCATTTGTAGGAACATATTCCAATCCGGCCGACATGTTCCATGATTCAGAAAATGAGTAGGTGATGGCAACTGCATTTCTATCTTCTTGGGTCGGGGTAGTATTTAATTGCAGCTGCGAATATTGTTTTCTAAATTCAAGTTCCACCATCTGCCCAGGCAAAGTTTTTATTTTCCCTTTGATAGACCCATGTGAAATATTACTGTGATTCAACAACCATCGATAACCTGTTTTAAATTCAACCTCAGATTTTCGGCCCAGTGGAATTTTATTACCTAGTACGGCATGATAAAAATTTGCATTCTCCAAACGGTCTCGCCCATAAAGAAAAGAGGAATAAATTTTGGTGCCGGTTTCAAGGGACCTGTTCTCTGCATAAATTCTAGCTGCCGTCACATCACTGACATTATTAGGTACATTAACTAAAGGAACGTCCTCTTCCAAAGAGGGAGGTCTTCTAAAATCACAATCAAACTTTCGATAATCTTTCAGTTCGCCCTTTAACGTCCATGGAGACTTTGACCAGGATAGAGAAGCAAAACTAGCACTCGCATTAGGATTTCTAATCCAGTGTCCTTTGTTGGCCTTATCGGTCACCATGGCATTCGATTCTAGATACAGATCTATCGAATTCAAAATATTTTCTTGCGAAAATGTTAGGCCTACCGTTTGCAGTCTTTTATCTAAATCCGAATCTAATTTTCGCTGATTGACGGTGATTAAATAATGGCCTCCTAAGCGATTGTTACCATTTAATTTATATCCTAGGGATCCACTTGCCATTATAACATTACGATCTTTCATTCTCATATCAACGGGATTGATCGCTACTGGAGTCACTAAAGTATTTACTCTTCCACCCCAGAAGGTCATTTCAAAGTTTTCGGGTCGATATTTAACCACGGCCCCTTCTAGACTGTTATCAATGCCAAATACCGGTTCACTGTAAAGGGATAGTGCCATGCCCCTACCCAATTCTTGATGACTATCGCCGACAATCACCTGCCAGTTTTTAGATTCATATCTCAATGATTTTTTTTCTAAGTGGATTAATCGATTCGTTTTAGGATTATTGGAAGCTAGATAACTATTTGTAAAATGAAGACCCCCACTCCAGTACCCAAATTCGACCCTAGCCTTTCCTTCATTTAGAAAACTTTTTACTGGGGGAGAGGTTTTATCAACATCGTTATTTGCACTTGAAAAAATTAGATGGTTCGACGCCGAAACTCTGAAATTATTAGAAAGAGAATCTGAGGTGCTGCCCATTTCAGTTGCTGAAAAAGCCATCGCTGAGAGAATGGCCAATAAAGTAAAGACCCCTTTCATTTTAAGGCCTCTCTTACTTTAGTAAACATCGTTTCATGAAAGCCATTAAAAGTTTCGGCTATTTCACCATTGGGCTTTATTAAAACAGAAAAAGGTAACGTTTTTGCGTCTTGATACTTAGAAAATATTTCATGTTTTTGATCTTTAATCACAGGTATTTTAAAATCATACAGCTTTAATGTGGGACTAACGTCACTTGCTGTTTCAGCCGTATCCACATTTATAGTTAGAAGTTTCAAGGGAATGGTCGGATCATTTTTTAGCTTCTCGGTCACCTGTTTTAACTCTTGCATACAAGGAGCACACCATGTGGCCCAAAAACACAACAATAGAGCCTTTGAATGGTCCTTACCTAATTCATCGGCTAAATTAACTCGCCCACCGCCCATTAACTCACCTTGAAAACTAGGGGCAATTTTAGCAAAAGAAAGGCTAGAAAAAATTAGCACTATAAGAGTTAAGACTCTCATTTTATTCACCCTATTAATTTAAGTTCTGTTTTATTTTTGCAAATAGATCATTCAAATCTGTACTTCCTGCTTCATACAATTGGATCGCCTGCTGATTATTATCTAGTAATACCGCTGCTGGAATAGCATTCCCCTCTTCAAAATACTTGCGATACATTTTGTAAGATTTGTCAGGAAGCATTGTAAAGGGAAGTGCCAAAGAATTTCCATACTCATCAGCCACCTCTTGACTCGCCACTTGCCCTGGTGTTTTTCCAGTCACCACAAATACACTAACTGAAACCTGAGATTGCTCGGCCAGGGTAAGTTCCTTAAAATATTTTTCCTTCAATAGGGGCAGTTCCCGATTACATTCCGCACACCAAGGAGCCGAAAATACATAGACCGAAAGTGAGGTGGTGGGAACTGAAGCAGCTTCATTTGACCCTGCCGGCTTTAGACCACAGCTAGTTGAGATAAATAGTAATACCAATATAAAATAAATACTCGGCCTTAAATTTATGATGCCTCGCATAATAACCCCGGTTTTTTATGGATGGAACAGTAGTAACTGGAGAATCTAGAGATGACTATGATCTAAGAATACCTCAAATTTATAGAGATACGATAAAGTGATCTTACTTATCTTAACAGCTGTAGACTAAAGTTTCCAATTTGACTTAAAGGCCAAGCTCAGCCAAGACTTATAGGCTAGTATAACTAATAAATGGGAGGCGATGATGCAATTAGTAAAACCTGGAAAATTGTTAATTAATAACGAATGGTGCGAAGCAGAAAGTGGCAAACGATTCGATGTCTTTAATCCCGCTACTGAACAAAAGCTTACCGATGTAGCTGAAGGAGATGCGAAGGATATCGACCGAGCAGTAAAATCGGCTCGTCAAGCCTTTGAAACTGGCCCTTGGAAAAACATGACCGCCAGAGAACGTGGAAGAATTTTAAATCGAGTCGCACTACTATTACAAAAACATAAAACAGAATTTGCTGAACTAGAGACCCTAAATAACGGTAAGCCTATCAGCGAAACACTCAATGCCGATCTACCCTTAGCCATTGAGACCTTTGAATACTACGCAGGTTTGGCTGATAAAATTCACGGAGATACCATTCCCGTAAATGGAAATTTTTTCAACTACACCTTGAGAGAACCGACTGGGGTCGTTGGGCAGATCATTCCTTGGAATTTTCCACTTCTGATGGCCGCTTGGAAATTGGGTCCTGCTTTAGCTACAGGTTGTACCGTAGTGTTAAAGCCAGCAGAACAAACTCCATTAACAGCACTCAAACTTGGAGAGATTTTAATAGAGGCAGGATTACCCCCGGGTGTGGTTAATATTATTCCAGGCTTTGGGCCCACTGCAGGAGCAGCGATTGCGAGTCATAATGACGTCGATAAGGTCGCTTTTACCGGAAGCACCGAGGTCGGAAAGCTTGTAATGCGATTGGCAGCTGAATCAAATTTAAAACGAGTCTCTCTGGAGTTGGGTGGCAAAGCACCAAACATCGTATTTGCCGATTCCGATTTAAGTGCTGCAGTCGATGGAGCCATGCGTGGAATTTTCTTCAATCAAGGAGAGGTTTGTTGTGCAGGTTCAAGACTTTTTCTTGAAGAAAAAATTCACGATGAATTTATTTCAATGCTAAAAACTCGTGTAGAAAAAATGATCGTGGGAAATCCTTTAGACCCAAAAACTCAAATGGGGGCCCAAGTTAATAAAGAACAGTTCAATAAAATCTTGAACTATATCGAAAAAGGAAAACAGGAAGGCGCTAAAGTCGTAACAGGTGGAGCCCCTGCTCACAAACAAGGATACTTTATGAAGCCCACTATTTTACAAGGGGTGAATAATCAAATGACGGTCGCCAGAGAAGAGATCTTTGGACCTGTCGTATGCGCGATTCCTTTTAAGAATCAAGATGACCTTCGAAAACAGGCCAATGATACGATCTATGGCCTTTCTGCAGGAATCTGGACTCGAGATATCGGAAAGGCTCACCGTCTCGCAAAGGAAATTAAAGCAGGAACCGTTTGGATTAACTGTTTCAACTGTTTTGATGCCGCGTCTCCTTTCGGAGGATTTAAGCAAAGTGGCTTCGGAAGAGAACTTGGAAAGTATGCTCTTGAGTTATACACACAGGTCAAGAGTGTTTGGGTTTCTTTAGACTAATTTCCTAAAAAATCAAAACGGGCACCTTTTTATAGGTGCCCGTTTTTTATTTATTCTGTTTCTAGAATCACTAGGATTTGAATTTTCCGACCGAAATCTCTATTGATACTGATCTAGTTTTTTATTCACTTTATCAAAATATTCATCGCCCGAACGAACGTAATTTTTAGCTCGATTCCAATACTGTTTCGCCTGTTCAATCTGACCAATACTTTCTAAAATATAACCATGGATATAAGCCTCTTTGGCAAGGCGACTCAGTTGTTTCTTAGATTTTAATAGCAACTCTTTGGCATCTTCATAGGCCGGATCTCGCTTTAGCATTTCTTCACATAGATCACGAGTGGCATTATAATCACCCTCTGCAAACTTCTCTTTGGCCTGAATTAGGAAGGGTTCAAACTCCTCTTTCTGAGCAATTTTGGCTCTATCAATTATTTGTTTTGCCTCATTCAAATAGGTTTGATCCGATTTCAAGTTTATCTTCCGAATCTGCTCAGCTAAATCTATCGCCTCTTGATACCCCCGATTACCTAAAGCTGTGAGCGCTTTTTCATAAAGTTGCTTGATAAGATATTTTTTTTCCTCCTCAGGATCACTATCCGGTGGGAGGTTTTCTAAATCTTTTACTTTAAGTTCAGCTGCTTTAAAGCCCTTTGCTGCTACCAAATTTCTTGGGTCTAAATTTAAAGCCAACTGAAACGACTCGGCAGCTCTTTCAAATTCCCCTTGTTTAAGATATTCGATTCCATCTTCTAGATAAATATTTAGATCCTGAACCTCATCTTGTTTTGCTTTCTCAGCGGCTAATTGTGAAGATTTATCGCGATACCTCTTATCTAATTGTTCTAGCAATTCTCTTGAGTTTTTATAATAGGGAAGAGACTGATGAATTCTTCTTAAATCCTCTCGCGTCTTTTCAATATCTTCTAGTGTTAAATCTGCTCTTTGAGAAACGCTACTTGCATTAATATAAGCCCCTTCAATCTTGCGCTTCATTTCGTCGGTGAGTTCAGCAAAATCTTTGGGAATTCTTGGCACCACATTATTTTTATCGGTGATCGCTGTAGCCGATTTGGTTGTTGCGATTGGGTTTGCCTCTTTTGGCTTCCCATTGGATAAATTCATCCACCACAAGACTAGCCCTATGGTTATTACTATTACAAGAACAAGCCTTACTATCGACCTTTTCTTGGGTTCTGGCTCAACAAAAAACTCGTCATCCCTTTCCTCTTCGATAGCAACAGGAGGAGATCCACTGCTCGATTTTCTAAGTTTACTTAATTCCAATCGTTCATCTGAATCCAAGTACAACGATTTTGTTGATTCTTTGCCCGCCGTTTGCACGGGTATTAATCCAGTGGCATTGCCTACCTCATGTAATAGCAGATCATGAATCAGGAATTTAATTTTAGTACTCCCAAATTCAATCACATCATAACTACTTAGGGGATGTTCAAGAATTCTGACTCCGTTGACACAGGTTCCATTACGACTGTTAAGGTCAAGAACTCGATACCCCGTTCCGAAACGAATAATTTTGGCGTGAACTCGTGATAATTTATCATCATTCAACATGACATCAGCTTTTCGACTTCTTCCAAAACTGAGCTCGAAAGACTGAAGTGAAATCTCTTCTCCGGCGCGAGGGCCCGCTATAAACATAATTTTGGCGATTAAGGGTTTTGACTCCGCTAAAGTTTCTGTTCGCTCCTTAAGTGCTAAATTCCCCTCAATAAAGGAACTACTCGGTGGCTGTTTTGCGATGGCTGGATCAGGAAATTCAAAAACCTGTTCTCCCTCGTCATTCTGATTTTGGTATTTATCCCCCTGAAAATCATTATTTTCCTCGTTAGACTGATCATCATTGCCTTCAGCCTCAGGAGGAGCTGGGAATAATCCGGCTGCTGGATAGTCTTCCGGTTGCGGTTCTTCAATATTTTCTGGATTTTTTTCCACAGCGTCTATGGGTTTTATTTGTTTCGAATTGGAAGATGCTAGCTCTTCTGCGCTTAGAAATATTACTAATTTAAATTTTGAAACCTCAATAGTAGACCCATCTTTCAACTGACCCGTTTCGCGTTTTTTACCATCAATTTTTAGTAGTCCAGAGCCGCCCATGTTAGTGACATATACACTCTCCTCCGTAACTCTTATTTCCAAAGCACTTCGACTCACACTTTCGTCCGGCAAAACAATGTCAGAAAACTCAGACTTACCTACTCGAAAACTTCCCACATCGAAAAGCTTTGTTAAAACTAAAATATTACTATCGAAAAGTTTTACGGTGATCCTCATGGGACCACCTCTGCTGCTTGCTGTTTACGATTCGAGAAACCAATATACCTTTCACACTCTTGAATTATTTTATTTGCCGTTTTATTATCTGCGGTAGTATGAGCAAGAAACTCAATGGCATTTTTAAAATGATAGATGGCTCGACTATATTGCAAAGAATTATAATACTTCAAACCCATGTCCCTATTTTTTTCTGCCTCAACCTCTGAATCATGAATAGCAAGCCCCTTATAATAGCCGGCCAAAGGGTGGCGATTAGAAATTGAAAGGGCTGCTTCGAAATTGTCAATTGCGTGATGATAGTTTTTGTTAAAGTAATCCCTCTGCCCTTTTCGAAAAGAAATTTCTGCCTCCTTCAAGGAGTTTTCCGTGCCTTCCTTTTTCTTCAAATCATTTTCTGTTTCCGCTAAAGGATCCTCTAAACCAATGATGCCAATTGCAGATTCTGTCTCCAGGTTAGGAATAGGTGATGGCTTGAATTTTTCCTGCTGTGAATTTTCAAGCGTATCTATCTCTGCAGGGGGACTCGAGTCCTGATTATTAATAATTATTGCAATTGCAATAAAAGCTATTAGTCCCAACCACAGATAAAGCCGTTTTCGATTTCCTTCAGGCTTCAACCCAGTAGAATTTTCCATCACTAAGTCTAAATGGCCCCCGATAGGTATTTTGATTTGAGAAGAACTCTGTCCTGGAATGCGGAATCTAAACACAAAATGCCCGAGTTGAATAATATCAGCGTGGTTCAAAGAAACATGTTCAGTCTTTAGACCATTTACAATCACACCATTTTTACTATTGTTATCAGAGATAAAAAAAGTACCCTGAGAATTTCGTTCTATTTTCGCGTGGACCCTGGATACCGACTCATCACTAATTATAATATCATTACTATCTTCTCGCCCAAGACTTACCTTATCGATCGTTAATTCAAAGACACGTCCTCTGCCGGCGCCTGCTATCTGCTCCAATAAGGGAGCGGCGTCTGAAGTGGCTCTTATGTCTAAAGGATTAGGCATTCATTTTCACCGTAATAAGTATAAAGGAAATTTCACCGTTTGATAAACGATGGCTCACTGCTGTGAGATTTCTTGGCACGCCATTAATATCTAATGAGGCGGTCTGTGTTTCTCCTATAGAAGAAACTACCCGCTCGCACATGTCGATTACAGTGCCTGAGAATGACCCATCTCGACACGCATCTCCTATATTTTGCCCTAGAGCATATTGTGGTCTGAGTCCCAGTAAATCCCCTAAAATAGGGCCCACATATTTTACCTTTTTACTACTATCCAAAACCAAAATGCCATCAGTTGATCCTAGACAGAACTCTTCGACAGATTTTAAATAGATCATCTCCTCATTGTCGGCATCGATGCCACCAGGAATTCCCGCAGGAACAGCTGCCATGCCCCCACTCACACTTTTCATTTTAGTAACTGAGAAATTAATTACCGTAGTTAATGCTTCAAGTTCTGGAAATTTCGCATTGCAGACCATCTGAATATTTTCACCCTTAAGAGCGGCATCTAACTGGTCATGTAACTCTTTAATGGGCTGGCTAATCATTTTATGTAAAAGGAAAAAAGAAACCAGGGCTAGGAGAAAGGATACTAATCCGGCAACGGCAAGGGGTTCATAAATGCCATTAATACTTTGTGGAATCTTAAAGTAGGCCATTACAATAGTAGTTGGAGTCCCAGGGTCCTCAGGATTTTCAGCGGAAAATAAAGCACTGTCTTTAGAACCGTAATAGGGAATACTTTGAGCAATAACAAAGGTTCCATTTCCTCTGTCTTTGGTGGCATCTAATTTTCCATCATCTATTAAATCGCCCAAGGCTAACAACATATAAGGGTCATTAATAGATTTACCAAGGTATTTAGTGGGCGCTAGTACACTCTTAGTCTTTGCGTCTAGGATATAAACCTCTAACATGTCCTTATCACTTTCAGCTGCAGCCACAGTTAATAATGAGGTGTCATTGGTCTTACTAAGAATTCTATAGTTCTCGCGGACTACCTGTTTAAGGATGGCTTGGCCTCTCTTTAAGGATTCCTGTTTTGTAATATTTCTCCCCCAACTAAGAACAGGAATGGCACTAAAGAAGGCTGAGATCCCAATAGTGGTTACTAAGATCATGGCCATTAAAAAACGATAATCCATTACTTTTACCAACTCAAAAAATGGAAATAATATTTTACCATCCACTAAATTCATAAGTTGTTCCAGTTTGTTCACCGGTATTTCGGGAGCTACTTCAAATGAAGAATTCAATAAGTAATCTGGTGAGCTTTCTGGGGTTTCGCCAGGTTTTGCTGCAAATGCTGCAGACCCATCTGTGGAAAATAATTCTATCTTCCTGCGTGGAGTAGCTCCAGATTCCATTGAAAAGGTGTGTTCACCCATTTCAATTTTATCGGATGTATTTAAAAGTTGTTTCTTAATCAGAATTCCATTTACAAAAACTCCGTTAGAAGAGTCTGTATCTAAAATCGCAGCCCGATTTCCTTTTACGATAAGAAGGGCATGATATTTAGAAACCTTATTTGAATTCAAAACAATACTGCAATCCTGGGCTCTTCCTATTTTATAAGAGCCATCGGGCAGATCTTTTGAGATCACTACTTTACCGTTATATGATATTTCAAACTTCAACTAAAAAACTCCTTCACAACTTAAGGAATCACCAATAGAGATTCTCAGTTTACTGGCCAGTTCACACGGCATCTCGATACAATGTGCAGCTTTTTTCTGAGGCAACAATAGTCTCCATGGGTTAAGATTACTAAAAACCTGAGTCACGACTCCTTGAGCTGATACGAAAATCACATCAATGCTTGTTCGCATGAAAAAAGTGTGGACTGAGTTGCATTTTGGAAAAATTAAAACATCTTCAATAGTTATTTCTTTTTTTCCCATCAAGCCTGAGAATCTTTCAAAAAAAGTTTTAGCAATTCTCACCTTTGTCACAAGAATTTGATCCCCTTTTTTCAATATACTTCCATGCATTATTTAGCTCCAAAAAATCCTAAAATTACCGGCCCAAATATCATAATGAACACCGCAGGCATAATAAAAAAGATGAGTGGGAAAAGGAGTTTCTGTGTGGCCGCTGCTCCTTTTTTTTCTGCACTGGTAAATCGTTGAGTTCGAATTAAGTCCGATTGCACTCTAAGAACATCACCTAAGCTAGCACCCATTTGGTCTGCTGTGACTAATACCGCAATTAATGAAGAGGTTTCTTGAAGATCAATTCGCCATGACATGGCTCGCATCGAATCTGCTCTCGTAGTCCCCAAGCGAATTTCCTGAAGCATTCTTTCAATCTCTTGTACCAGTGGACCAGAGCGAGTTTTTTCAACCACCTTCTGTAGGGCTCCAATAAAATCTAGTCCCGCCTCAGTTGATAAAGTTAAAAGATCAATAACAAATGGTAACTGTAATTTTATTTCTTCGTGTCTGTTTTTTCTAGCACTTGAGACCATCAGACTTGGATATACAAAACCAATAAGCATCATGGCACCCATAAGCCAAATTGGAATTGGGCTTCCTGTAATCAAAAAATAGGTATAAATCGAAATTGGAACTACAATTCCCATGAAAATTTTAAAGGCCAGAAGCTCATTCACATCCAAAGCATCTTCTAATCCAGCAGAAACTATTCTGCGTTTATTGTTCTTTTTCCAATCTTCAAGTTTTAGTTTTTGAGAATACGGCATTACCAACGCTTTAAATAAAGGGCGGGTCAGTTTTAGTAATCCAGTACTAGCGGTTTTCTGATCCTGTTCCAATCGGCCCGCTGCCGCATCCTCTAGAGCCCCGGAGAATAGATTCCATGATAAGTAGAAGGCAGTCCCTCCTGTGACTCCAATACTAAGTAAAGCAATAATCATGACTCTCCCCCAAAAAATAATGCGGAGTGACTTTTAGGAGTCCCTCCTAGTAGCTTTTTCGGAAAAAACCCTTAATAACTTGATGACTTGGTGCCATGCACCGACACCTCAATTAATGTTCTATTTTAGCACGTCGCATTATCGCGCAGACAAAGATATTAATAAACTCTACTTAATCGCTTTAGCTCATTAAATACAATAGTTTATGGCGCCTTGTTTTTTTCCTGAGATGAGCTTTTTTTTCGAAGCTGTTATAGTAAACCTAAGAGGTTCTTTTTCACAAAAGGACTTCGGGCTACATGCCCACTGAAAGGGGGTGGTGTGATGACAAACTTAACGATTCACGAGGTGAGGTCCGATTAGGTAAAAATGGACTTTAGCTCATTTTTAGCAAAGGCTCGACTGACTTAATAATCAGGCGGGCCTTCATTTTTATTAATCTATTGAGGTGATAAAGGTCTTATGAATGAATCTCGCTAGTAATTCCTGATGTTTGGCTCCGACCCCAAATGTGACTGAAATTGCATTACTAGCTGAAAACAACAAATCTATTTTCTCCATTTCAATTTGAGAAAAGACACTAGTAAAGAACTCAATTGAATGAGTTAAGCTCTCCCCTAAGACAGAAACGATTGCTGCATTTTGAGTTTCTTCAAAGTTTATGTTTTGCTCGGTTAAAATCTGACGAACTAAAACTACCTGCTCCTTTTCAATTAAAAAATAGACCCCCGTTTTTTGGTGCGCCAAAAATCGTAATGGCACGGGGATATTTTTTAAGGCCTTTAGTAACGTTACCATTTCGGATTGCGTTTTAAAAAAATGAAACCCATCTTTTGTGGCAACTCCAGTTACCTTAATTTGCTCGATGGCTGTACCCGATTTTTTTAAACTTAAAGGAATCTGAGTTCCCGCTGTTGTCTGTGACGAGCTTGAGCTAATCCTAATGTTCACATTAAATTTCTTAGCTAATTCAATGCTGCGAGCCTGCATCTTCGCTCCAAGACTGGCTAGTTCCAAAGCCGACTCATAATCTACGGAAGTTAAAATTCTTGCTTCAGGAACCAATCTAGGATCTGCAGAATAGAGTCCATTAACGTCAGTTAAAATCTCACAGCGATCAGCTTGTAAAACGGCAGCTAAGGCCACCGCTGTTGTATCAGACCCTCCTCGCCCCAAGGTTGTAATCTCTTTTTTCTCACTGACTCCCTGAAAACCTCCAATGATCACTACCTTTCCAAGAGCCAACTCTTCGCAAATTCGATACGGACGAATATCAATAATTTTTGCATCGGTGTGATCATTAGTTGTAATAATTCCACTCTGAGATCCTGTAAAGGAAATGGCAGCCACTCCCAATTCTTGGAGTGCCATTGAAAGAAGAGACATGGAAATTCGCTCTCCAGCGGTTAATAACATGTCAATTTCTCTAGGAGGTGGAACCTTTACCGTTTTTTCTGCAAGCCGTAAAAGATGATCTGTCATACGGCCCATAGCCGAAGCTACCACCACAACTTGGCTTCCACTCTTACGAAGGTCAGCTATCCGTTGGGCCGCATTTTGAATGTGTTTTGGAGTCGCTAAACTACTTCCACCATACTTTTGAATAACTAACATGTTTTGGAGTTAACACGCTTTTAATCGGTGTCAACATTTTTAGAAATCTCTCAAATAATTGGAGGGTATGTGACCGTGACTGAATCCACGAACATGCCATCGATTAGTTTTGCCTGACAGGTAATTGCAGTTTTTTCAATAGAACATCGCACATAGTGATAATCAGAAACACAAGCCTGCTTGGCCCCAGAAAGAGATCCACAAGGATAGAGTGGAGCCCCCCCTCCTCCAGCAGTCACATAGGTAATTCCATCCTTCTCATTCCGATCGTAGCCATGATTGTGGCCTGTAAAAACTATTTTCACTCCAAGTCTTTTGAACTGGGGAACAAAACTCTTTATCACAGACACACTTCCAATATGACCCGCAAGCACCGGATAGGCTGGATGGTGAAAGAATGGAATATAATTTTTGCCTATGGGAAGACTAGCGAGCCACCGTATTTGCTCAGCATTAATCTGATTAGAATCTAAAGCAATAAAGGTGAATCCTTTATATTCTAGGGTATAAAAACTCCTATTATTTCCAAGAGCTTTTCTAACCACATTTTCCGTGCAATGGTTCGCTTCGTGATTTCCACAAACGTGATACAGGTTCTTTTTTTCTAGAAAACACTTATAAATAGGAATGACGGCCTTCCATTCCTCAATATTATCCCCGTTTGCCACCATATCACCGGTATGAAACAGAACTTCTGGTTGGTCCTTACAAATTTGATTTACAATTTCACGATTGGTTTCTAAATCGCTTCTTGAATCCCCCATCACTGCAAAATCGATTTTGGCTAATGGAACAATTTGGTTAAAAAGAGGTAACCCCACTTTTCTAGTCTTTAAAATCTCTTGATATTTTCTCATTCCATCTGAACTCACATTACTATTTGAGGGTTGAGTCCCCATAATGGAGTTGTGACAAGAATTACAACTGATAACAGAAGAGGGATGAATGGCTTTCCAGCTTTTCTCTAATCCCGGAACGGCTAAGGCTACAATAGAGAAGCCACAAACCATTAAATATCCTACAAACTTAAACATTAATTTGCCCCAAGTTTTTTTCTTGATTTGTCAGACACAAAGCAACAGGTGTAGGATGCTTGACTGGAGTTTATTATTCAATCTAAAAAACCATTTTATTTTCGTTTTCTTGCAGGTGTATTCGTCATAGGAATTGGATTGTTTTGGTTATTTCAAAATCAACGGTCTGCAGCAGAAAAGGTGCTATCGCTACTTCCTAAGTTTTCATTGCCCTGCCTCATTTTAGTCGTGGTGTTAAATAGCCTTCAAATACTTTTTATGGCGATCCGTTTGTGGTTTTTATTTCCAATGGCACATCGGACTAAGCTTCGCAATGTTTTTGCAGCGATGTCGATAGGGCAAACGATGAATTCATTTTTACCTGCACGTGCCGGTGACTTTTACAAACTAGCTGTTCTCTCCCCCAAACCCGCTAGAGCCGATTTTACTATGCTTACTTTAACCGGCATTATGGCGGCTGATAAATTGGTCGATTTTTTCTGTTTTTTGATTTTAATTTTTTCATTTGGTTCCTACAAAGAATCTCTGGCTACCTTTACTTTTTCTCATTTTGAAATATGGAAATGGGTTCTGCCTATCTTTTTTCTATCTGCTTTTTTATGGTATTTTCTCTTAAAAAAAAGATGGGCAAAGTTATCCCAGTGGCTTTTTCAATTTTTTAATGGACTTCGCTCTTTACTCGCTCCCAGACAACTCTTCTTATCACTCTGTTTTGGTGTTTTGGTTTGGATAGCGGAAGCGGTAGTATTACAACAACTGAGTTTTTATCAAACCTATCCACTTACCTTACCAGAATGTTTTTTTGTATTAACCATGCTAAATATAGCCATCGCCATTCCCATTTCAGTGGCCAATATTGGCCCGTTTGAAGCTTCGATGGCCTTTGCATTGAGCAAATTAGGGATGCCATTGGAGACCGCTCTGGCTGTGGCTACGGTTCATCATGGTCTACAGGTAGTAGCTTATCTACTGTGTGGTTCTGTCGGCTGGGGCCTACGTAGGTGGGGAGTTAGTTCCAGCTAGGTTTTGATAAAAACTCAATACTAAAATAAAATTAATTTCCTTTATATAGGGCCATCGCCTCTAATCTCTGAATAGAGTGATCTACAATAGGAGCCGGATATCCATGGGTCATGAGATTCTGTGGAGGTTCATGAATCCATTTGCTCGTTAGATCTCTTAATTCAGGTAAATACTTTTTTAAGTAAACTCCTTCAGGATCAAATCTCTTACTCTGCAAATAAGGATTAAAAATTCTAAAGTAAGGTTGGGGATCACACCCCGTTGAAGCAGCCCACTGCCACCCTCCATTATTCGGAGCTAAATCTCCATCAAGTAATTTCTCCATGAAATATTTTTGTCCCCAACGCCAGTCAACATGAAGATCTTTAGTAAGAAAAGAGGCGACAATCATCCTGACACGGTTATGCATCCACCCCGTCTCATTGAGCTGTCTCATGCCAGCGTCTACAATTGGAAATCCTGTTTGTCCATCTTTCCAAGCCTGAAACCATTTTTTGTTATTGCCCCATTTAATTTTCTTATATTTTTCTAAAAACGCCTCGTTTTCAACGCGAGGAAATCGTTCCAAAATATAATAATAAAATTCACGCCAAATTAATTCAGAAACAAATTTTTCTTCACCTTCGTTCCATTCCGCGGTATGGCTTAATTTCATTTCTCGAATCACCTGCGATGTGGTCAGTGATCCATTTTTATAAAACATTGAAAAACGACTAGTTCCCTCGAGCGAGGGAATATCACGATTTACCCCATAGTCTTTTACTTTGGGAAGAAACAAAGCAATCAGTTTCTTTCCTTCTAACTCACCTGCTAGAGGAATTGGAATGGTCACCTTCTTCTTGTTGCTTTCTAAAAACAATTCGAGGTGGTCCTTTAAAACAATTTTTCCACTGAATAAAGTACTCCAATTGAATTGAAATCGAATAGCTGGGGGTACTATCAATCGTTTTTGTATCTCTTCAGTTTTAAATTTTTCAATCCAACGCCTTTTAAAGGGGGTAAACACCTGATAATGGGCATTGGGATCATCTCCCTTAAAAATCTCATGCGGTTCAATAAGTAAATGGTCTCTTTCTGTGACTACCCTCACCCCTTTTTCTTGAAACCATTTCAACATTTCAGCATCCCGCTTTGTGGCAAACGGTTCATAATCACGATTCCATGAGACGGTATGAGGGTGCGGTATTTGGTGCTCTGTCAATAGACCCAATATATTTTCGTATGCACTTTTTGGCCCTACATCCAAAACGAGCAGATCTCCACCCTGTTTCTGTAACTCTGCCTTTAAATCGGATAGGGTTTCTAAAAAAAACTGAAATCGATTAATTGAGAAATCGGGTCGTCCCAAAAATAGATGATCAAAACAGAATAGGCCTAATACTCTACCTTCGTGCGTTCTCAAATTATTTGATAGCGCAAGGTTTCCAGAAATTTTTAAATCTCTCCGAAACCAATGAATTCCGTAATCTTTTATTTCCATATATTTAGCTGTTTTTATCCAGAGTTTCGAACATAATAGGAACCGAAGACAATATCAATGAAGGGGTTTTTATGAAAGTATTAGTCACAGGCGGTACAGGCTTTGTAGGTCGTTCCTTAGTTAAAAAATTGGTGGAAAATAATCATCAAGTCATATTATTAACACGCAATTCTGAAGCTGCTAAACAGGCTCTTCCCTTTCCATTGCAAATTTTTAAGTGGGATCCCGAAGCTTCTACTCCGCCAAAAGAGGCTTACAGTAACATTGATGCTATTGTTCACCTAGCTGGAGAATCCATTGCGGCAGGACGATGGAATCACAAACAAAAAAATCGGATCATGGACTCGCGAGTTCTTAGTACTCGTAATCTTTTAACAGGCTTAATTGCATCTGGAGCTAAGCCGAAAGTTTTAGTATTAGCTTCTGCTATTGGAATTTATGGAAATCGTGGAAATGAAACTCTTTTAGAAAATTCTCCACAGGGAATAGGATTTCTAGCCGATGTCTGTCGAGCATGGGAGAAAGAGGGCTCTCAACCTGGGCTGCCATCGATACGAACCGTAACCCTACGAATTGGAGTTGTACTAGGAAAAGAGGGTGGTGCGCTTGCAAAACTAATACCTCTTTTTAAAATTGGGGCGGGCGGTCCTGTAGGGTCTGGAAAACAATGGATGAGTTGGATTCACAAACAAGATCTTGTTGAACTGATTCTTTTTTCGCTCTTAAACGAAAATATTTCAGGACCTATTAATGCAGTAGCCCCTAATCCCGCAACCAATGCTGAGTTTTCCTCAGCGCTCGGGAAGGCATTAAATCGACCCGCTTTTATGCCAGCCCCGGCAATAGCCTTAAAAATAGCATTGGGTGAAATGTCGGAACTAGTTTTGGCTAGCCAAAAAGTAGAAGCAAAAAAAATAACCGATTGTAGTTTTGTTTTTAAATATCCTAAGGTACAGGAAGCTTTGGACCAAATTTGTAAAAAGATACCTAAGAGATGATTTTCTTGAGTTTACTTAGAACATTCCAGCTTAGCTTTACAATGTTTTTAGTTTTTAACTCATTCACAAACGTTTAGAAGGTCACTAAATCATATATTGTTATGCCTATTTTTTAGTATCAACAAACTCAGTTCTCAAATACGTTTAGACCCTACGGGAGGGGTCTTGGTGGCAGTTTTAGCCATATTCCACGCCTCTTCAAGTTCTACTATCGTACAATCAGATAAGTTTTTACCCAGTTTTCTTTTTTCTTTTTCCATTCTTTCAATACGCATTTGAAATTTCCCAGCCGCTTTTC
Organism: Bdellovibrionales bacterium; assembly: GCA_009692515.1. Lineage (GTDB taxonomy): Bacteria > Bdellovibrionota > FAC87 > UBA2466 > UBA2466 > UBA2466. Next base: position 19,672 of record SHZA01000003.1, on the reverse strand, counting down.
TAAGACTAGCCTCAGCATCTATCTGGCAATGCCGCGCTAATGAAGCCAAAGTAAAAAGAAGATCCCCTAATTCCTCTTCTATTCCATCGGTAGATTTTTTCTGTATTTCCGTTTCAAGTTCTCTTAACTCTTCTCTTACTTTTAACATTACCTTTTTTTCATTTTTCCAATCAAAACCTACGGTACTCGCAATTTCACCATATCGTTGAGATAGCTGCAAAGCAGGTAACCCCTTGGGAGTTCCCTCTAGCAAACTTCGACTAGGTTTTTCCTTTTGTTTTAGCGCCGTCCAATTCTGCATGTGAGATTTATAATTCAGTACCTTTTGGTTTTTATAAATGTGAGGGTGCCTACGGACCATTTTTTCTGCAATAAATTTCGCCACATCTTCAAAATCAAAACCATTCTTTTCAGATGCGATTTCAGCGTGAAGAGCCACCTGTAATAGGACGTCACCAAGCTCCTCTTTAATAGCTTTTTTATTTTTTGACTCAATCGCCTCGATAGTTTCGTAAGACTCTTCTAGGAGATGCTTAGCCAGAGTCTGATGGGTTTGTTTTTTATCCCAGGGGCATTGGGTTCTTAATTCGTGAACTACCTTTAAAAACTTTTGGGTTTCAGTTAGTTTTTTCATTTTTTAATTTCTTTACTTAGTAATCGTTCAGCCACTACGCGAAATACCTCTATGGAAAAAAGCATCCCTAGGTGACCCACATTTGGAATGTGAATGACATCCTCACCATTCACTGCAAATATCCTTGGGAGAATAATGTTGTCAGAATCGGCTACGATTGAGGTGAATTTTACCTTTGCAGCTTTATTTCGAGACCTTTCAAGTCTTTCAATCAACGTAGAATCGGGCCGTAGATCTCGTCCTACACTAGAAGGAATCCAATAGGCATTGTAGGTTCCCTGATGAGGAGTGCCCAAAGTAATGCAACGATCAACTCGCCTAGAGCCTCCTAGCTCCTGCAAATAAACGCGAGCAATCACCCCTCCTAAACTATGGCATACAAGATCAATGCGCCCTCCACGTACCTTTGCTTTTAAAAAGTCTCGAAGGGCCATCGCGGCTTCATCTACGCCACTATTTGGAGGGTAATTAAAGGAGAGTATTTGTTTCACTCCCACCACTCGAAGATAGGCAAAAAGAGGAAGAAAAGAGGACCTGTTTCCAATATATCCATGAACAAACACAACACTTCGTTGCTCTGCCAATCGAGCCGTTCTTTTTTTTGAGTTTTTTATGCCAAAGGGAAATAGAAGAAGAGAACCCAGACCCGCAAGTACTTCACGTATGACCACTTTAGTGTGAGTTTGATCTGAGCTTTTAAGGTCTTTTAACATGATTGGTTTTTTTAAAATTGGAGCGGGACACGGGGCTCGAACCCGCGACCTCAACCTTGGCAAGGTTGCGCTCTAGCCAACTGAGCTAGTCCCGCATCTTTTTAAAGACCTTATCTTTCGATATCTTTAAGACGGCCAACCCTAATGGTTTTTCTTTATTCTGGCAAGTCACTCGATCTTAAGATGAAAAAACATTAGAGAGTACACCATTAGAATACACGTGGGTAACTTAAAATTACTTGTTATTTAAGATACTTAATTGTTTTTGAAGTGAGTGTATAGCTTTTGTAATCACCCACAGAAAAAGTGCTTTTTTTTTGACATAATTGGAAGGGTTAGCTGCCGTTAAGTACTTAAATTCGACCGCTCTCAGGCTGAATACACCCTATTCTTTTATAAAACAATGCGTTAACCCATAGTTATTTTATGGGCCCTTTATTTGCAGTTTATAAAAGAATACGGGGTAATTAAATCATGAGAAATCTCAAACATCTATTCGGCAAGGCCACACTGTTCTATTTAATAGGTGGCAGATTATTAATACCCACCATCGGTTTAGCTAGTCACGAGGGGAATCAAAGTAGCAGTCCAAAGCAGACTTTGCCCGATTCCACAATTAGAGTTTATCCTAATCTTTTAAAAGCGATTACAGACAACCTAACGAATTTAAAAAGCCTTGATAATACATATCCTCAGAAACCGACTGTTCCTAATTCCAACAACGATTCTCACCCGTCTACTGAAATACAATCAACCTATGACAACGCTAAAAAGGAGTCTGATTCGAAAATAAAAGTCGTCATTGATAGCTTAAAGAAGCAACTCGAAGAGCTCAACCAACAGCCATTCCAGTGGAAATCAAAAGAGAAAACATTATTGAAAGAAAAAATAGAAACCGCTATTTCAGAACACACCCAAACAGTAGAGACCGAAAAGGAGACCGTTACCCTTACTAAGCGGGTTAGGACTAGAAACCATACCTCTCAAGAAATAACCGCATTAAATGAACAAATTAGAAACTTAAGAGACTCTATTTTAAATCATGTGGAGTCGAGTGATCCTTTCGGAATAAAATTGGCAGAACAGTACAAAGAAACATTAGGCCAATTAGCCAAATTAGAAAAAGAACTGAACTCAAAGCAAAAAGGATCCGAATCAAATTTGAATTCCATTCCGTCCTCTGCTTATAATCAAGATTCCCTATCTGAGAAACCTAGTGCTCCGCTTGAGAATTTTGTGGATCTATCTGAGGAATTAATTGGAAATCCTGGCCCCGTTACAAATGCTACACCTTTAGTAGCTCCTGATAACAAATTTAAAACAAATGACTATGCGGCGCTCACCGATACAAACAATAGTTCCCACACTCCACCTAATAATTTGGCCAATAAAGAAAATCTGGATTCGACTTCAAATGACTTCAGTGATTCTAAAGGTAACTTCGATAGTAAAAACAATACTTCTGGATCAGCAACTTCAGATAATATAAGTTTTAAACCGAGCTCTGTAACCAGTAACAACCTGCCTAAAATTGCAAGTACTGCTGAGGCTAAGGCAACAAATTCAAGTAGCTCCACAAGTAATTTTTATAGTTTGGCACCACCTTCGGCTACTGCCCCCAATATTGATAACCCGGCTAAACCCTCTGCCATTGAACAATCTTTGCCTGCTACCCCTGATAAAAAATGGGGAGCTAACTCTGACCTCGGTTTTAGTATGCGAGAACAAGATCCAAACGCACCTAACGTCCAAGTTCAATATACGAGTGCTTCCGCATTAAAGAGTGACTCATTCAGCACTGCACCACCTACTAGCTATGATTCCTCTCCATCAAACTATGATCCCTCTTCATCAAACTCGGTGTCAAATAAACCGATAGCTTATTACTATAATAATGATGGAACCTTTTCTCGTGAAGAACCTTATACTGATAGAGAAATAGCCTCTATTGAGATAAACGATTTTAAAACCGTACCTACTTTAGAAGCTCCAGTCAAAACCGACGAACTTACTAAAATTTTAGAGGAGCTAAGAGAAGCAAGCGACCCGATGGGTCTATCGAATGAAGAGATTCCGAAGCTTCTTGTGGCGCAAACCACCCTAGTAGATTCAAAAAAATCTTTGACTTCGGTAGCACTAGCTAAAAAACGGGACCCTAACTCTAGAGGACCCAGTCTATTTGATAGATTAGTAACCTGGCTTGGAATTTAGTTCGCAGGATTTAAGTAAAATGGATACGCTGCAACCTCTGTAACCACAGGCGCTTCTGGTTTGGGAAATACCCAGCTCTTAATCCTACTTCCAATACAACTTTCAAGTCCCGCGTCTCCGATTGTACTTTCTTTAATTCCCACCGTGGAAACGATCCCATTGGATTGAATGTTAAAAAACATCACCACTTTTCCACTAAGCTTGGGGTTTCTTTGTAATGCAGAATCATAACAGGCTCTAATTTCAGCTCGGTGACGTTGGACGACGGCATTGATAAGATCTTTAGAAAGTCCTGAGAGAACTTGAATATTTTCTGACACAATACTAATAGCATGTTCCCCTTTAAGACCAAATCTTCCGGGACCAGAAATGCCCTCGCCGATGCCGTCGCCATGATATCCACGACCCAATCCTTTAGTTGATGGCCCATCGATTCCCACAGTTTTTCCACCACCGCCAGCATCCACACCCTTCAACCCCATTCCACCTGCACCACCAGTCTCTTCAAGACTTTTTCCTCTGGCTCCGCGAATGGCTTTTCCAAATTCATCAAAGCCACCTGGGCCCTCAGGTCCTTCACCCGCATTGATAAGATTGTTAAACTCTTTTTGAATGGCTCCATTAGACATTGCTTTTAATAATCCCACGCTCTTAATCGATTTTTTCTCTGGTACTTTAGTTTTTGCAGGAGTCGCTGTTTTAGTTGCTACAGGTGACGGCGTCGTATTTGCTTTCGGTTTTGATTTAGGTAAAATAGTTTGCGCCTTTTCCTCTTTTCTAGGAAGATCTTTTCTACCCGCTTCTCCTTCAGGACCGATCGCTGGCCCCCCTTCACCCGCCACCGACCCCCCCTCTTTAGACTCTTCTCCTTTTGCAATTAAACCCATTTTTGAAATGTCGGGTCTCTTTTTAATTACAATTTTAGCAAATCTCTCAGGCACCTGTTCGATGGTTACTGGAATAGGCTTAGGAACAAAAGAAAGCCCTATCATTAAGGCTAAGAAAAGAAGCACCGATCCTACAGTTGTTCTCATTAATAATGCATCTTGTTCAAAGAAAGGTGGCCGTAAAATTCGAGGTGCTGGCTTTACATAAAGAATAAAAAAACTGACCGTGCCCACAGCGATTTTTGCAAAATCGTCCTGCTTTAAACCCATCACATAATGATCGCCCTCTTTACGAACAAACTTTTCATTACGTAAATCCTTTATTGAATATATTTTGTCACGAGCACGTATGGTTCCAGACATTTCTTCCGTAAAAGCTAACTGACTAGTCCCATCCTCTTGGATAGTTAATAAGGGAAATTCATCGGGGATACCTACACTGGGAATGATATAGTCATTACGAGGGCTTTCACCAATGTTTAGGACACACTCGTTATTATAATTAGAGATATCAAGGATGTGATCTCCCCATAATGCAGTCACTTCAATTTCTCTCGCATGGGATGGAGATTCAAATGCTTTTTCTAATTCTTCGGGTAAAATATCGTCATCAGACTTTCTATCTCTACGATCATCGATGCGTCTTTCTAAACTCGTAATATCAAATACTCGGCGCTCACTTTGCCTACGTTCACCGCCTCTTCTTTCTCTAGGCAAATCTTTTCTACGATCGTCATCCTCTCTTCTTTCCGAAATTACTTTATCGGCTTCACTGGTTCCCTCTTTTCGACGATCCTCTTTTCGCTGCTCAATTCGTCGATCTCCTTGACGCCTTTCCTCAAGGCGTTTTTCGGTTGGAAAAGCATCCTTTTTTCTTCGGTCCTTATCTCTTCGATTGGTATCAAACTCATCTCTTTCAATATCTACCAGAGTGGCATCATTATTAGTCACGTCTTCAGCATCAAATTTGGAAGCGGTTGGTGCGCTAGCTTGTCCTGAGCCTTTCGTTACCTTCAATTCTACAAAACCCAAGCGAATAATGTCTCCAAACTTCAATTTGGATTCGACCACTTTTTTGCTATTTAAAAATGTGCCATGGCTTGAAGCTAGATCGGTAAGAATGATCTCTTCATTTCTAATTTCGATCAATGCGTGAATTCTCGAAACCCTAGGATCATCAATTCTTAAATCAGCGGATAGGATTCTTCCCATCACGATCTTATCTTTGATAAATTCCCCAGTATGAATCACTACGCCATCTTTACCTAAGACGTCGAGACGAATTCCTGAACCGGCTAAGTTCTGTTGTTTTGATTCCATGTTGCCTCTTATTTTATGAGCCTTGCTGAGTCTATGACTTCAGCATCAAAATTTTCTCTGATCCTAATAATACTTTTTCCTTTAACATCTTTTATATTTGAAATATAAGAGCCAGAAGGTTTGTTATATAAACCATCAATATTGGCTCCTTCAAAATCATAGCTAGTTTTCTTTTTATATTTCACTGTGGTTCCATCGGATCTTTTTTCCACCACAAAATCACCCTCGTCACGTTTTCCAGGAGCAGAGCTCACAGTCTCCTTTGGAGGCACTCGAGGAATTGATTTTTTAGTTTTAGCGTGAACAGTAAATTGAAAAACCGAAAAAACAAAAATTATTAATATGAAGTTTGTTAATCTATTTTTCATAACCTTTCACTTTCAAGTTCAATCCCTAAAAAAGACACTTAGCATCTAAAAATTCTTAGAGATCAGCATTATCTTTATCGCCATCCCTGAATCATTTCATGAGCTTTTGATGCCTCTTTTCCACCGCGTTGAATGTAACGAAGCATTATTTCCGATGCCTCCTCACGTTTCCCAAGATGCTTGGCCAAAATTAAGGCATCATTATAAAGAACCGCCACCTTTTGGGTGTGGCTATCGATAAACGTAGAATAGAGTTGATGCGCTTCAGCAAATTTACCCTGCGACTCCAAGCAGACTCCGAGTCCCAGAACGGCATCCTCAAAATCGCCATCGATGTCTAAGGCCTTTCTAAATAAGGGCTGTGCCTCTGCATAACTTTTACTTTGTAAATAAAGAGCCCCTAGATTCACTCTAGGCGCCGCAATAGCGGGCTCTGCTGCGATAGCCTTTGTAAAATAGTTCATCGCTTTATCTCGATCTTTTTCCTGTAAGCTCAACATTCCCAAATTGTTATATAGAAGTGACCTCCACCTAAAATTGGGATCTTTTTCAAGTAAAGTAAAAAAATAGTTCGCTAACTCCTTCTTTTGATACCTCATGTAATGAACTCCCAGAACAAATAGGCCACGCTTTTCTTCTGGATTTTTACTTACAAAATCTTTTATCTTTTGTTCTGTTCCTGGCTTTTTAATATTGCTATCAAGAACTGTAAGATAGTCTAGATACTTATCTAGCTTTGTAGGATCCACAACCTCGCCATCAACTTCATCTATCTTTTCGGATAGTATTTTTCGATAGGGATCAAACTCACCCTCGGATCCATGATCAAACCAAGCCAGGTATTCATATGTTTTGCTTTTGGCCTCCGTTTGATTCAGTGATGCACATCCAAGAAAAGAAACGATAACCCCAGTGGCTGCTATAGTTATAAATTGCTTCATTCGTTAACACTCTCTTCCTTCGGACCCTTAGTACTCCAATAAGAAGGTTGAGGACTGATCCCAGTCGGCTCAAACTGTCCTTCGATTTTCTTAGCTTTGTCTCGACATTTTTTCGCATAATCGGTAATCACATGAAACTGAGAAGCTCTCTCGGCACACACAGTTAGAATTTCCTGGGCCTTCTTTTCTAAGGGAGCAATCTGTGTAGTATTAATTTGTTTTAATCCCGCCTCTGCCTCTATTTTTTCCTCTGGTTTATATCGAGATGGGATCTTTAGACTACGAAACTGTGAAACATAGGTTTCATAAGCGGTACTTTTTTCATATAGTGCTGCGATTCCCCACTCGGGAACCCCTCTTTCAATTTCGTCATCATAAGTTTTCGATAGCTTACTTAGCACCTTCAACTTTTTCTTCATTAAAGCCAAAAGATCGGCTTCAGGAAATCTAAGTTTGATGGCATCGTATTTCTTTCTTTCTTTATCAACCTCTTTAAAATAGCTTGCGCCCAAATAAAACGCTGCTTGTCCTGTTGGAGCCACTCTTTTATTAGCCTGTGCTATCTTTTTAATTTCCACGACGATACTTCCAATTTTTTCACTCATGCCCGCCTTTTCAAAACTTTTAGCTAGTTCTCCGAGAATCTCCATTCTCTCAGTGGCAGACTTACTATCTTTAGTGAGTTTTAGATAAATGGCAGCGGCCTTATTCATCTCCTTCTCTTTTTTGAAAAGCTTGGCTTTTGATATCTCAATTGCTTTAGTTTCCTTACCTGAAGGGTTACCTTCCTTCAGATAGGTATCGTAAAGTTGCAGCGCCAATTTATTATATTCCAATAGCTCTGCGTAAACTGCCGCATTATAAAGTGCTTTTTTGGCCTCTTTATCCTCTGGAAACTTTTTATAAAACTCTTGGTACTGTTTTTGGGCCGTTTCAAAATCATACTGTTTCTCAGATTCCTGCCCTAAATTCAGCATGATTTTTCCCGAGTACTCACTTTTAGGGAATTTAACTAAGAATAGTTTTGCCATCTCAGAAGTTTTCTCAAGATCTCCCTGTTTTTGATAGCTCACATAGGAATTATAGAGTGCTTTTTCAGCCAAAGGACTTTTGGAATTTCCTTCATAAAATTTCAAATAATTTAATCCAGCCTGTGACCACTCTTTTTTAGTTTCAAAGGTTTCAATCTGTTTGAAGTCTATCTCACCTACGATAGTGGTTAGCTCATTACGAAACTGCGCATCTCCCAGACCTTTAATACCAGCAAATTCCTGAGCGTGAGATGTCAACGACGTATAGTCTTTTTTAATATTATCAATATCAAGTACGATATGCGCCGCCGTAGTAGCACTCCGATGTGCAGGATACTTGAGAGCAATATTTTTGAATGCTGCTTGGGCTTCATCAAAATGATGTCGACGATAATAAATAGAGGCCATTCGAAACTGAACATCTACCACTCTATCTCCAGCAGGATATTCTTTTACATAGTATTCACTCACCTCAATGAAGTCGCCCTCAGCCCCTGGAATTTCCTCCGGAGTTTGGTCCACCGTCTTTTGTTCTGTTTTGTTATAGCGATCTAATTTTGCTCCTGCTGCAGTCAACTTATCTAAAGCCAAAAGAGCGTTATAGACCGACTCACTACTCAGTTTGTCCTTAGGAGCCATTCGAGCCGCGATCATATAGCTTTTAGATGCCTCGAGCCACTTCTCTAAATTGAAAAGTGCTTCCCCTTGAAAAAAAGCAATCTTTTTACGATCTTGAAACCCAGGAAAATTTTTCTGAATACCGGCATAAATTTTCAGAGCGTAATCATAGTGACCTCTATTAGCACTTTTTTGAGCCGCATTGTGATGGAAGAATGCAGCCTTTGCCGCCTCTCCTGCAAGAGTTTCGAACATAGATTTTTTTTCCTGAATTTTATCTTCAGGAAATTTATTTGCCCACTCCGAATTTTCTCCAAATTTATCTAAGGCAGAGAGCAAGGTTTTTGTAGCTGCGGGAGCCTTACCCATGCGTGCTTGGCTTTCATACAGACCTAAGTATAAGTTTGGAGCATCCATTCCATCTGGAAACTCTTCAATAAGTTTGGTATACGCTCTAATCGCAGCCTCATCCTTGGCTTTACTACGAAAAATATCGGCGATTAAACGTAAGTTGGATAGGGCCTTATCTTTACTCTGCATTTCAGTAAAAAAGGCAACTGCATCGTCTACGCTTTCGGCTTCACCATAGAATAAAACAAGATCTTTTAAGGCCTGGTCTCTGAGATTAAATTTTCCAGGCTCCGTATTTTTATCTAGTCTTTCCACTAGTTTTTTCATGCTTCGCAAAGCCTTTTTGGGGTCCCCAATATTAAGTTCACACCAGGCCAGCTTATATTCCGCGTAATCTCTCAAATTCGAACTCTTACTGAATAACATTTGATATCTTACGGCAGCCGCTTTGAATTGGTGGTTATCAAAGTAATAATCACCTACATAAAGAACAGCCTCCGACCACTTACGACTGTTGGGATAGTTTTTTATAACCCGCTCTAAATAGGCGGAGCCTTTTTTAAGATTACCGGCCTCTAATTCTACAAACCCAATGAAAAAGATAACCTCATCCATTTTTGGATGCTTAGGGAATTCTTTTTCTAAGCCATAAAAAATTCCGAGTGCTTCGGCCAAATATTTCTGGGAACGACTATTATCTAATCGAGGAGATATCGCTTTAGGATTGGTCTCCTTCTTTTTTTCATATACCTGCAATTGCTGGCTGAAATACTCATTTTCTCGATAGGAAAGCTCCATATATTTTTCTGCGTAGAGCTGTCCTAGTCTCAGAAGCATGTTATCGCGATTAGCCTTTAATCCCGAATCCATCTCTTGACGAAGCAACTTAATGGCCTCGTCTCTTTTTTCTGTAATAAAAGCCTCTTTGGCAAATACAAAAAGCTGGTGATTAAGACTAGGCTCTTTAATCGTAAGTTTTTTTCCACGCAAACTTACCCTTGGGCTTTTGTAAGCCAGTTTTGATTCCGGGGCTGCAGGTGTCGCGGGTTTATAGGGCAAATTAAAATTTTCATAGTCCTTATCGGCTGCTATAGCCACCAAGGGTAACCATATTAAAATTTTTGCAATGTTAGTTAACACAAGCACTCTCCGTCGTATAAACGTAGGTTCCCATTTCATCTTCCCAATACTCGCCGGTAAACGGCCAGAAGTGGTACCCGGCAGCCACCGAAGTTTCTACGTCGGTAATTCGCTTGGGTGGCAGTCCTTTTTGCCCTTCGATCATCTCCTTTTCACCCGTTACAATTTCTACCTTTAGGTAATTGGCTTGTTCTCTTTGGTCTAGGAGATCAGAAAGTTTTTTTCGATGAATTTTTTGAAGTGTGATTCCCATTTCATTGCCCAAATTTTTCTGAGCATCATCAATTAAATTAATCATATTATTAATCTGAGAATTCTTGGGAAAGCGAGCCAGGTTTGCTCGTTCCATCTTTAGTGAATTTAAGGTTTTTACATCACGACTCATTCCAGCATCTCTTTTCACGTAATTTAAAAATGCCAGATTAATTCCTTTTCCATCTAAAAAAGCACGAAAGAAAGCATCCCCAGATCCTAAAGAGGAGGTCTCTTGCTGCATACCCCGAATAATGGGATCGTAGGTTTTAAAAAACTGATTGAGTGTTCGTTTCATTTCTTCATACTTACAAAGTGAAAAAAGAATCGTAGCTTTTAATACATAAGATTCTCCTACGAGGTCTTCTCGATAAAATGGAGACAAGACAGTATGAAGATTTCCCAGCGACACCGTGGTGTCGTTCACTCTCATTAGCGGCCAACTAGCCTCCTGTAATACCGTTAACCAATGTGGAGAGGAACTTACAAATTGCGAGTAGAGCTCAATTGATTTTTCTATATTTCCCATGGTGTAGGCTGTTCTTGCTAGGTTAAGCCGAGCCAGTTCTTGTTGTGGAAACAGATCTCTTTTTCCGCGAGACATATCGAGTAGTTTTCCGAAATAGAAATTAGCCTCTTTATAATCCTTTTTTTTCGTCGAAATAATACCCAAGAACATTAAGGTTTTATCGTAAAACTGGCTTTCCGGACTCACCGATTTAAGGTGACTAAGAGCCGAATCGGTTTGCCCGATATCAAAGTAATAAACTCCCTGCGCGTAATGAGCAATGCCCGCTACTGAACCGGGGATGAAGCCCGCCGGAAGTTTGTCGATTACCTTACCTAGTTTTTCTACCATATTTAATCTGTCGGAAATAACCGCAGCATTTTTAATCGATTTTTCATAAAGCTCGCGACTTTTATCATCGGCAGCTAATAGGACATTTCTAAATGCGATGTAACTTGAAAAGTAGAGTCCCTGTTCAAACAGGGCTAGACCTTCATAATAGTAGGCTCTATTTTTTTGTGCTGAGTCTGTCGAGCTGGATATGACCTGCGTAAAAAGCTCTATGGCCCGCTCGTAATTTCCACCTTCAAATTGCTTTTTTCCAGATTCAAAGGTGGAATTCCCAGGAGATGCCGCCCAGAGGAATGTGGATGAAAGAAGAATCCAGAAGGAAAACTTGATATGTGTCATAGTCGTATCCTTAGAGAGGGTATAAAATTAAAAATTATTATCGCGGCATTTTGGGGAGCCAGAAACTTAAAGCAAGTGTCACGGCATAGTTATTTCTTAGCTCGGTATTGCCATCACGTTTTTTCTCATTGTAAATATAATCTCTAAACTCCAACCGCATAGAAAACCATTCGGTGAAAAAAGCCCGTAACCCTAGCCCAGGGTAACCCGCAAGATAGGAATTAGTTTCTGTTTTTGCAACTCCAAGTCCTAAGGAGAAATAGGGTTCCACGTAGGCCAGCCATCTTGAGAAGGTTGAAACCTTGCCATAAAAAGGGGTCAACTGAACTCCCGCCGTCATAAAATAGATTAATTTTTGATAATCAAGATAGATGTCGTTCCCATTAGAATTCTCATTAATATCACTTAAAAAAGAGCTAAAAAAATTCTTGTTATAAGAAAAATCAAAAAGTTCCAAGCCCAACCAGTCATTGGCATGTAAGGTGTAGCTTGCTGAACCCAATAGAGTTCTGCGATAGGTTCCGAATGGAACTCCTCCAAAACCTACAGGAGAAAATTCATGTCGCCAGTTTTTTCGGGTAAATTTTCTTTGAACAACGACCACCTCTTCATTGGGAATAGCCCCAATTTCTTGAAGTTGTTTCTCGATCACATTTTCATCTGCGGCCCAAAGTAAATTAGAAACCATGGCCAAGCTGAGTATCTTAAGAAGAAGCATTTTCATGATGGTTTCCAAAAAAGAAAACTTAAAGTCAGCAACTTAATCAGGTTGGGGACTAAAAATTTTATTGTGGTTCTCAGCTTTTATTATATGGTAACTTTCTAATATTCGCTACGAAGACGAGAGGTAATATATGGCAGAAACTACTGGCGCAGATAGTCAATACTTATGGATGGATGGAGAAATAACTCCCTATGCCAATGCCACAGTTCATGTTTTGTCGCACAGCCTCCATTACGGAGGAGCCGTCTTTGAAGGGCTTCGGGCCTATTCTAGTAAATTAGGAATAGGGCTTTTTCGACCTAAAGATCATTTTGACCGGTTTTTGGATTCCATACGTGTCATGGGTTATTGCATTCCTTATTCTTCAAAGGATCTGACTAAAGCCTCTCATGAATTAATTTTGCAAAATGAATTTAAATCCTGTTACGTCAGACCCATTGCTTATATCAATGATACGGTTAGGGGGCTCAAACTCCCTGAAACCCCCAAGGTTCATACCGCCATAGCAGTTTGGGCCTGGGGAAAATATATGGGAAATGAAGGTCACCTTAAAGGGGTAAAGGTAAAAACCTCCACTTTTAGAAGAGCCGATATTTCATCTTCTCTCCCTCTTGCAAAAATTTCAGGGGCTTATGTAACCTCTGTTTTAGCTAGAAGAGAGGCCACTTTAGAGGGATTTGATGAAGCGATTTTATTAGACCCTCATGGTTTTGTAGCTGAGGGATCAGGGGAGAATATTTTTATTGTAAAAAATAATGAAATTATCACTCCCTCGCTCGGTTACATCTTGCCGGGAATCACTAGAGATTCTGTGATTAAAATTGCAAAGGAGTTGGGAATTTCAATAAAAGAGGAGAATATCACTCGAAATCAGCTGTATGTGGCAGATGAGGTATTTTTTACGGGAACGGCAGTCGAGGTCACTCCTATTCGAGAGATTGACCATCACCAAATTGGAAATGGTTTACCAGGACCGATCACTCAAAAGATCAAAGATCTCTTTTTCAAATGTACTCAAGGAGAGATCGAAAAATTTAAAAACTGGGTAGATTTTTCTTAAACCTCTATTCCGCTTGATCTTTAGCCCCCTTTGGATATACATTTAATTTGAATGTTATTTGTATTTGTATCTACCCATTTCGCAGGCGCCAGTCTTCAAGAATCCGGACTAGACTTTATGACTTCAGCCCTCAAATTTTCTGACTCATGAAATCAATTGCTATTACTTTACCAGATGGTTCAAAGCGTACTTTTGAGGGCTCTATAACTGCTCAACAGGTGGCCGCTGGTATTGGGCGTCGTCTTGAAGAGGCGGCTGTGGCTGCTAAGCTTAATGGTACCGTCATTGATCTTACAAAAACTTTAGAGTCCGATTGTGAACTGGCGATCATTACTCGCGATAGTAAAGAGGGATTAGAGGTCATTCGTCACTCAACAGCCCATCTTTTAGCTCAGGCGATTAAAGAACTTTTTCCTACCGCTCAGATAACCATTGGTCCAGTTATTGAGGACGGCTTTTTTTACGACATCGATTGTCCTAAGCAACTCACCCAAGAAGACCTACCTACCATTGAAAAAAAGATGGCTGAAATTGCTGGAAAGAAACTCGATGTTCATCGCCAAGAGATCGAACGAAATGAGGCGATCAAGCTTTTTAAAGGGATGAATGAGCACTATAAAGCCGAGTTGATTGAAGGGTTACCTCAAGGTGAAGTGGTAAGTGCTTATAAGCAAGGGGACTTTATTGATCTCTGCCGGGGACCTCACGTTCCTAATACATCTCGTCTTGGAAAATTTAAACTCCTCTCTGTCGCTGGTGCGTATTGGCGTGGAGATGAAAAAAATAAAATGCTCCAGAGAATTTACGGAACCGCCTTTTCATCTCAAAAAGAATTAGATGAGCATTTGCATCGTCTTGAAGAGGCCAAACGTCGCGATCACCGAAAATTAGGTCCTGAATTAGAACTTTTTAGTTTTCTTCCTATTGCTCCCGCCATGCCATTTTACCTCCCAAAAGGAGCTTGGCTCTTTAATAAATTAGTTGATTTCATGAGAGAACAGACCTCAAAATTAGGATTTGAGGAGGTCATTTGTCCGCAAATGATGACGACCGATCTTTGGGTCACCAGTGGTCACATGGAACACTACAAAGAAAACATGTTCTTGTTTGAACAGGAAGAGGGCCATGCCATGGGATTAAAACCCATGAATTGTCCTGGACATGCCTCCCTTTTTAAAGCCGGTAAGCGCAGCTACCGCGAACTTCCTTTGCGTTTTTCTGAATACACGAAACTTCATCGCAATGAGCGTGGAGGAGTCACTCATGGCATCATGAGAACTAGGGCCTTCTCTCAAGATGACGGCCATATTTTCTGCACAGAAGATCAAATTCAGGATGAGGCCACAAAAGGAATCAAACATACTTTTAGTGTCTACTCTGCTTTTGGCTTTGAAAATGTCGATGTGAAATTGGCCACAAGACCTGAGCAATTTTTAGGTTCTCCCGAGCTTTGGGATAAAGCTGAAAAAGCTCTCGCAGACAGTTTGAAGGCAGCTAATACAACCTTTGAAATCGTTCCCAACGAAGGGGCTTTTTACGGTCCTAAAATTGAGTTTCACATTAAAGATGCCATTGGAAGATCTTGGCAGTGCGGAACTATTCAGCTTGATTTCTCTTTACCGAGAAGATTTGAATTAGAATATACGGACAATCAAAATCAATCTCAAACTCCCGTAATGATCCACCGTGCTATTTTAGGCAGTGTAGAAAGATTTATGGGGATTTTGGTAGAACACCATGCAGGACACCTCCCCTTATGGATAGCTCCGGTTCAAGCGGTTCTCATTAATGTCACCGATGCACAATTAGATTACGCGCAAACTCTTTTAGAAACTTTAAAATCCTGGGGAATTCGAGCTGGCCTAGACTCTCGAAATGAAAAATTAGGTTATAGAATTAGAGACGCTCAATTGAAGCGAATTCCTTTAATGATTGTCTTGGGTGAAAAAGAAAAAACGGCCCAAACTATCTCTGTCCGTAAAACTACCGGCGAGACTACTAACGATTTAACAATAGAAGGTTTCAGAAAGTTTCTGGAACCAGAGCTTAAACCTGGAGGGACACACCATTAATCCACGTCAACAATCAGCAGGAGATAGTATTAGGTTAAATCACAGAATCCGAGCCAGAGAGGTTCGGCTTATTGGAGCTGATGGAAGTCAGCTAGGAGTCATAGAAACGAGAAAAGCACTAGAAATGGCTATCGCTTTAGGTTTAGACCTAGCCGAAATTTCTCCTAATTCTAATCCCCCAGTTTGCAAAATTTTAGATTACGGTAAATTTAAATACGAAACGAAGAAAAAGGCCCAAAAATCTAAAAAGAATCAAGCGGTAACGATTCTTAAAGAGATTCAATTTCGTCCTAATACCGATACCCATGACATTGAATTTAAGGTGAAACACATCCAGCGTTTCCTCGAAGAGGGCAATAAAGTTAGGGTTTCAGTGCGATTTCGAGGACGAGAGGCTAGTCATGCAAATATAGGGCACGATCTGCTGAAGCAGATTATTGACATGGTTGGTAATTTGGGTATTGTGGAGCAGTTTCCAAAGATGGAAGGAAAAGTTTTATCTTTGGTTTTTGGTCCTGCTGGTAAGGTAGTCAAAAAACCAAGTAAGCCGGTTGTTAGCACTAGCTCCGATGGAAAACCTCCAAAGGAAAAGGCAAAACCCGCTGAAAGCATTGTAAAAACGGATAGTTAGAAAGAATTTTTTATGCCGAAAATGAAAACAGTATCGGGAGCAAAAAAAAGATTTAAGCTCACTGGATCTGGTCGTGTAAAACGGGCTCACGCCTATCACAATCATATTCTTGAACATAAATCCGCAAAAAGAGGTCGTCGTCTCCGGAAAACCGGAATGGTGGCCGATTGTAATCTTCGCCAAGTTAAGCGGATGCTTTTGGCGTAGTGGGTGTTAGTTGTTTTTAATCTGTAGTAAAAAGGTTTTAAGGTATGCCAAGAGTTAAACGCGGTCCTGCTGGAAGAAATAAACGAAAAAAGATCCTTGATCGGGCCGAAGGGTTTTATGGAAGTGCACGCAAAACTGTTAAAATAGCGCGCGAATACACAAACAGAGCTGATCGGTATGCTTACCGAGACAGAAAAACTCTGAAACGTGAAATGCGCTATCTTTGGCAAATACGGATAAATGCCGCTTGCAGACTTCACAATCTGAGTTATTCAAAGTTTGTTTTTGGACTCAAACAAGCCAATGTAGAATTAGATCGTAAAATTCTTGCAGACATTGCTGTTCGTTTTCCAGATCACTTTACTCAGCTTGTGGTGCTTGCTCGGCCCCAAGCTTAAATGATCGAACAAATAAATCAAATACGAGTAGAGGCTCATTCCCAAATTTTTTCAGCTCCTGATCCCGATGCATTGGACCGTCTTAGAGTTCATTACATGGGTAAAAAAGGGGTCTTAACGACTCTTCTTCATCAGTTGAAAGAACTCACTCCTGAAAAACGGCGAGAGATGGGGGCTGTGCTCAATGAAGTAAAAACAAATGTTGAGCGAGATCTCAAGCAGAGACAAACCGAATTAAAACGGGTTGTTTTAGATAAAGAAATTTCAAGTTCCGGTTCTGCAGATGTGTCTCTTCCCGGCCATTTCGCTATTAACTCAGGATCCTTACATCCTATTTCTTTAGTGATGAACGATATAGTTCAGATCTTAAAAAGGATTGGATTTTCTGTAGTGACTGGGCCAGAGGTAGAATTAGAATTTTATAATTTTGAAGCCTTAAACACACCCGAAGATCACCCTGCCAGAGATATGCAGGACACTTTTTATATTAATCCTCCCGTGCTTTTAAGATCTCATACTTCACCAGTTCAGATCCGAACAATGAAGGACAAAAAGCCGCCTATTCAAATTATTGCGCCTGGAAAAGTTTATCGTTCCGATTATGATTTGACTCACACCCCAATGTTTCACCAAATCGAAGGATTAATGGTGGATGAGAATCTTTCATTGGCAGATCTGAAGGGGGTATTGAATTACCTCATTAAAAATTTATTTGGAACAAAGACTCTCCGATTTCGACCTAGTTTTTTCCCGTTTACTGAACCTAGCGCTGAGGTAGACATGCAGTGTATTCAGTGCAAAGGAAAGGGATGTCGACTTTGTAAATCCACAGGCTGGCTAGAAATTGGTGGTTGTGGAATGGTTCATCCTAATGTTTTTAAATCTGTGAATTATGACTCGGAAAAATATAGTGGTTTTGCTTTCGGAATGGGAATCGAGCGAATTGCCATGCTGAAGTATGGAATTGATGACCTACGTTCCTTTTTTGAAAATGACATCCGTATGCTGGAGCAGTTTTAATGTTACTTTCTCTTAATTGGTTGAAAGATCATTTGGCTAAATTAGATCTTAAGATCGATCCTAAAAGTTTAGCTGATAAATTAACTATGCGTGGGCTTCACGTAGCAGCTATTAAGCGTCCTGCCTTCTCCTTAGAAAATGTGGTAGTGGGACGAATTGAAAAGATTGAAAAACATCCGAATGCAGATCGTCTTCAGGTTACCCAGGTTATTACCAAGATTAGTGACACTCCAGAGTTTCGACAAATCGTTTGTGGGGCTAAAAATATTGCAGTTGGAGATATTGTTCCTATCGCATTGCCAGGCAGTATTCTTCCTGGAGATTTTGAAATTAAGCAATCTGCAATTCGTGGAGTTGATTCTTTTGGAATGATTTGTTCGGGAAAAGAGCTCGGAGTTTCGGAAGATTCAGAGGGTATTTTACAACTACCGAAACACAGTGTAATTGGACACCCCCTTACAAGTCTTTTGGGTGGTGAAAGTTCAGACACTATTTTAGAGTTTGAGCTCACACCTAATCGTGGTGACTGCTTAAGTGTCATTGGATTGGCTAGAGAAATTGCACCTATCCTAAAGACTAAACTTAAAGAACAAAAACCGACGAAATTTAAGATCACACCGCATAGAACTTCAAGCATCATCAAAGTAGAGGTGGAGGATCCTAATATTTGTCCTCGCTACGTAGCTAGAGTTATTGATGGCATTAAAGTGACCGAAAGCCCCGATTGGATCAAAGAAAAATTAGAGGCTATTGGAATTCGTCCCATCAATAATATCGTCGATATTACTAATTTTGTAATGATTGAATATGGGCAACCGCTTCACGCTTTTGATTTAAGAAAAATTCAATCGGGAACGATCAAGGTTGCAAGCTGCAAAAATCCTACCGATTTCAAACTATTAAATGGCGAGGCTGTAGGTTTGGAAGTGGGAGACATTTTAATTCAGGACGGTGATCGTCCTATCGCTTTAGCAGGGATTATGGGTGGGGAGAATTCTCAAATTGCACCCGATACCACATCAATTGTTTTAGAAAGTGCGGCCTTTCTTCCTAACCAAATTCGAAAAACTGCAAAACGATTAGCGCTTCATACGGAGTCTTCAAAACGATTTGAAAAAGGATTCGATTTAGCCGTTGTGGGGTCTGCAAGTGAACGGGCTGCAGCTCTCTTTAGAGATAGCTCAAATGCCAATGTTTATCATCCACCTATTGATACTAATGAGTATGGAGCTAAAGA
Organism: Bdellovibrionales bacterium; assembly: GCA_009692515.1. Lineage (GTDB taxonomy): Bacteria > Bdellovibrionota > FAC87 > UBA2466 > UBA2466 > UBA2466. The sequence continues at coordinate 659 of SHZA01000003.1, read as the reverse complement.
GGCCGTCATCTCTATCGATATGAGAGATGTCAGAAAAATTACAGGACTCAAGGAAATATCGGCTGAAGCAGCTGCAAGTTTATTAGATTCCATTGAAATTCCATCTCACAAAAAATCGGTTAATATTTTAAGTGTACGACTTCCAACCCATAGACAAGATCTTAAAGGCAATGTCGATTTAGTTGAAGAGGTCGCAAGACTAGCAGGCTATGAGACGATTCCTGAAAACCTTCCAACCTCCTTAGCCACCTATGATCGCTTAGATGAATCTAATTTTGATTTTGAATTAAAGGCTAAAAACATCTGTTTTGCGATGGGGCTGAGAGAGACAATTCACTATAGTTTCGTATCTGAACAAATTTTGAAGACCTACGGGTTTGACAGCGACAAAATGGTTTCTTTAAAGAATCCTTTAAGTGATGACATGAAGGTTTTAAGAACCTCACTTCTGCCCTCTTTACTTCAGACCTATGTCTATAACTTGAATAGAAAAGTAACCCACCAGAGACTTTTTGAGGTAGCTAGAACCTTTACAAGCGATTCCAATGAGGAAACAAAGGTAAAAGAGACACCGCATCTTTCCGGTCTTCTCTCGGGTAACTTATCTGGAGCTAACTGGAAAGATACTCCCACACCCTTAGATTTTTATCATGTGAAAG